>NZ_JAKOAV010000005.1 GCF_029478095.1 Pelotomaculum isophthalicicum JI
TGGGTTTTGGTATTGCATGTACAGGATAGGTGGGAGACTTGGAAATCAGGACGCCAGTCTTGGTGGAGTCAACGTTGGGATACCACCCTTGGAGTATTGAAGTTCTAACATAGCGCCGTGAAGCCGGTGCGTGGACAGTATCAGGCGGGCAGTTTGACTGGGGCGGTCGCCTCCCAAAGAGTAACGGAGGCGCCCAAAGGTTCCCTCAGCGCGGTTGGAAATCGCGCGTTAGAGTGTAAAGGCAGAAGGGAGCTTGACAGCGAGACGTACAGGTCGAGCTGGGACGAAAGTCGGGCTTAGTGATCCGGCGGTATCGAGTGGAAGAGCCGTCGCTCAACGGATAAAAGCTACCCCGGGGATAACAGGCTTATCTCCCCCAAGAGTCCACATCGACGGGGAGGTTTGGCACCTCGATGTCGGCTCATCGCATCCTGGGGCTGTAGTAGGTCCCAAGGGTTGGGCTGTTCGCCCATTAAAGCGGTACGTGAGCTGGGTTCAGAACGTCGTGAGACAGTTCGGTCCCTATCCGTCGCAGGCGCAGGAAACTTGAGAGGAGCTGTCCCTAGTACGAGAGGACCGGGATGGACAGACCACTGGTGTACCAGTTATCGTGCCAACGGTAGCGCTGGGTATCTATGTCTGGACGGGATAAGCGCTGAAAGCATCTAAGCGCGAAGCCCCCCTCAAGATGAGGTTTCCCATAGCTTAAAGCTAGTAAGACCCCTGGCAGACAACCAGGTAGATAGGCCGGGTGTGTAAGCTTAGTAATGAGTTTAGCTGACCGGTACTAATAGGTCGAGGGCTTGACCTAAATTTAGATATTGGTTATTGGTTATTGGTTGGTGGTTAGGATGGAGGAAATTCGCTAAAGCGAATTTCTACAAATAAACCAACGGCTAACGACCAACAACCAGCAAACCAATAGCTTGTTCAACTACCCTGTACAGTTTTGAAGGAACAGTTGAAATTAGAAAGCGGTTCCAATATCCAATTTCTAATATCCAAATTCCAAAAGGTTTCTGGTGGCAATGTCGGAGGGGGTACACCCGTTCCCATACCGAACACGGCAGTTAAGCCCTCCTGAGCCGATGGTACTTGGGGTTCGCCCCTGGGAGAGTAGGTCGCTGCCAGATTTAAATTTAAAGGGACATTCTCTTGAAAAAGGTGTGTCCCTTTCTTTATTGCTTGGGAATAACAGCAGTGTTCGAAAAGGCTTGACTTGCCGGACCGGGTGTTTATCCGGAGCGGCGCGGAGCACTGGGTGCGGTTTATAGCGCGTGCAGGCATGCAGAAAAGCTCAAATAGACGCGTAGCTAGCGTATGGCAGTCTGGTCGCAGCGGTTGATAAAACGGTGTTTTTAATTAGCATGAAAATTGCGGAGAGAGCGGAGGATAACCCCGGTCCGACTACCCCAAATATTTTTCGAACACGGTCGTATTTAATAAATATTATCAAAATATAAAAGTTCGTGTGGCTTTTCTTTTTAACCCAGGGGTAGCGAGCAGGATAGCATTTGAAAGAAAATAAGGATAATTCAGTAAAATAAAGTAAAAAATCAAAGGATATATAGATTGACAATATGTGGTAGTATTTACATATAAACCCTCGAGAGGTGGCCGACAATGAAAGCGATTTGGCGGCTAATTTTTGTTTTTATGATAACTCTGTGCGTTTCTTTTGCTGCCGGAGCATTGCTGAATAAAACGTTTCATTTTATACAGCCTATTATTGAACGGTATCTTCAACTTTAATAATCCGTCCGATCTTGTTTTTGTAGGTAGGATATTGTAAAATTATTTGATAGTTAACAAGAAGTAGTATTGGGGGCATTGTGGTGGCAGAAAAAGGAACCTGGTTGGTTAAAAAAGGTCTGGCCGAGATGTTAAAGGGTGGCGTAATCATGGATGTTACCACCCCGGAACAGGCCAAAATAGCGGAGGAAGCGGGTGCCTGCGCAGTGATGGCGCTTGAGCGGGTGCCGGCTGATATACGGGCTGCCGGGGGAGTGGCCAGGATGGCCGATCCCACCGTCATATTAAAAATAATGGATGCTGTCACGATTCCAGTAATGGCAAAAGCGCGTATCGGTCACTTCGTGGAAGCCCAGATATTAGAATCTCTTGGTGTGGACTATATTGATGAGAGTGAAGTATTAACACCGGCTGACGAGAACCACCATATAAATAAGCATGCTTTTAAGGTGCCGTTTGTCTGTGGAGCCAGAAACCTGGGTGAAGCATTGAGGCGGATTGGCGAGGGAGCGGCGATGATCCGTACAAAGGGTGAACCCGGGACCGGAAACGTGGTGGAAGCTGTACGTCACATGCGAATGGTCATGGGGGAGATCCGCAGGCTGCAGAACATGCCTAAAGAGGAACTGATGGCGGCGGCGAAGGAAATGGGTGCGCCTTATGAATTAGTGTTACAGGCAGCCGAAACAGGCACTCTCCCGGTGGTGAATTTCGCGGCGGGCGGAATAGCTACTCCAGCCGATGCCGCCCTGATGATGCAGTTGGGTTGTGACGGGATATTTGTGGGTTCAGGGATATTTAAGTCGAATGATCCGGCGGCCAGGGCCAAGGCTATTGTGGTTGCAACCACACATTACAACGATCCCGGTATACTGGCGGAAGTCTCAAAGAACCTGGGCGAGGCGATGCCGGGTCTTGAGATAGCCACTATTTCCCCTGAGTATAGAATGCAAGACCGTGGCTGGTGATTTTCTTATAATATTAATTTAATTAATAAATATCATGGGAGGAAGTTTAGGATATTATGCGAATAGGTGTTCTGGCCTTGCAGGGAGCTTTCAGGGAACACCAGAAAATCCTTGCGGAATGTGGAGTAGAGTCGACGCAAATCAGAAAGAACACGCAGCTTGATGGTATATCAGCGTTGATCATACCTGGCGGCGAGAGCACAACCATAGGAAAGTTGATGAACGAATTCGAGCTTTTTGAGCCCATAATTAAAATGAGCGAAGATGGTTTGCCGGTACTCGGAACCTGCGCCGGGCTAATTATGTTGGCTAAGGAGATTAACGGTTCACAGCAAGCTCGTCTTAATTTGATGGACATATCCGTGGAGCGCAATGCCTTCGGGCGGCAGGTAGACAGTTTCGAAACTGATTTGGATATACCTGTTTTGGGGGCGCAACCATACCGGGCGGTTTTTATCCGCGCGCCATATATTACCGGTGTCGGCGGAAACGTTCAGGTGCTGGCGAAATATGAAGAGAAAATTGTGCTTGCTCGTCAGGGGAGGTTTATGGCGGCGGCTTTTCATCCTGAACTAACCGGAGATTTACGGCTTCATCGTTATTTTATAGAAAATTGTTTATAATAAAACAACTATTTTTCATATTGTAAGTTGAGGTCGGATATAGTATATTTAATTAACAGGTTAATAAAAACCCTGTGAAGGGGTAAAGTAATCAGCTGTATCCTTTTCAGAGAGCCGGTGGTGGCTGTGAACCGGTAAGAGCGGCATGATGAAACAGGCTCCCTGGAGGAGGTTTGCTGAAAGCAGAAGTAGGCAAACCCGGGTTAGTTCCCGTTATCACAAGCTCGAGTGGGCCGGAGTTATTCCGGCTAATAAGGGTGGCACCGCGGGAGTAACCTCTCGTCCCTATTTTTTAGGGATGAGGGGTTTTTAATATTTTAAAGTGTAAATTTAAATGAGAGAGGGGAGACTCAAATGCAAGACAAAAAATATTTAATGATTCCGGGTCCCACACCTGTACCGCCGACAGTGGTTGCCGCTATGTCGCAACCTCTGATAGGCCACAGGTCAGACGACTTTGCCAAGTTGCATGAGCAGATTGTAGGTAAATTGAAGAAAGTTTTACAAACGAATAACGACATATTTGTACTTACTAATTCCGGTACCGGCTCACTAGAGACAGCCATTGCAAATACGGTGAATCCCGGCGATAAAGTATTGGCCTTGATTACCGGGAATTTCGGCGAGCGCTTCGCGAATATCGCCAAAGCATACGGCGCCAAGGTTGACGAGGTGGATTTTGGCTGGGGCAATGATGTTGATTTAAAGGTCGTTGAGGAAAAACTGGCCGCCGATTCCGGCTATAAAGTTGTACTGGCGACTCAGAACGAGACTTCTACCGGTGTGAAAAACGATATTGCGGGAATTGCCGCGCTTGTATCTAAAACACCCGCCCTGCTGCTGGTTGATGGTGTCAGCGGCATTGGCGCTATTGAACATAAGACGGACGAATGGGGTGTCGACATCCTGTGCACGGCCTCTCAGAAAGCGCTTATGTTGCCGCCCGGCCTTTCTGTGATCACCGTTAGTGAAAAAGCCTGGCGGGTAGTAAATGACAACCAATCGCCACGGTTTTATTTCAGCCTGCCGGCTGCCAAGAAAGTATATGATAAATGGAATACCGCTTACACACCTGGTGTGTCGATGTTTTTGGGGATGGATGCCGCCCTGGACATGATGCTGGCGGAAGGTATGGACAATGTTTACGCGCGCCATGCTTTGCTGGCCAAGGCTACCCGGGCTGCCGCCAAGGCCTTGGGATTAAAGCTTCTTTCCGAGGACCGTTGCGCGTCTAACGCACTCACAGCCGTTTGGAGCCCGGAGGGCATCGGCGCTGACGATATTCGCAAAGTACTGAAGAAACAGTATGGGATCACTTTTGCTGGCGGCCAGGGAAAATTGAAAGGAAAGATATTCCGGATTGCTCATATGGGCTTCTCTGATAAAATGGATATTATGATTGCTATCAGCGCGCTGGAAATGGCACTGGCGCAAGTCGGCTATTCTGTTGAGCTTGGCACAGGTGTTAAAGCCGCCCAGGAAGTATTTTTGGGAAAGGTGGAATAAATAATGAAGAAAGTATTGGTAATGGACGGTGTTGCTGAAATTGGTTTGGCGGCGCTCAGGCGCGAGCCGGATATTGAAGTGGTTATCGGCGAAAAAATGTCCGAGGATGAGTTGTGCAATGTTATCGGTGAGTATGACGCAATGATCGTGCGGAGTGCCACGAAAGCTACCGCAAGAGTTATTGAACATGCCTCTAAGATGATTATAATAGGGCGCGCGGGTGTCGGTATCGATAATATCGACGTGGCTGCCGCAACAGCAAAAGGAATATTGGTGGTCAACGCCCCGGACGGCAATACCATTGCCGCAACCGAGCACACCATGGCTATGATGCTGGCGCTCACCCGCAACATCCCGCAGGCCTGGGCAACCCTGCGTGCCGGCAAGTGGGACAAGAAGTCCTTCATGGGTGTTGAGTTCAGGAATAAAGTACTGGGTGTCATCGGGCTGGGCCGGATCGGGTCGGCTGTGGCGAAGCGCGCTCAGGGCATGGAGATGAAGGTTGTCGCCTACGATCCATATATCAGTGAGGAAAAAGCTGAGAGTCTCGGAATACAGTTGCTCCCGCTGGAAGAGTTATTTAAACAAGCGGACTTTATTACCAATCACCTGCCTCTAACCAAGGAATCCAAATATATCGTCGGGGAGAAAGCCTTCAGCCTGATGAAAGACGGGGTACGGTTAGTTAACTGTGCCAGAGGCGGCGTGGTGGATGAGCAAGCGTTATATGCGGCGATGAAGTCGGGCAAAGTCGCCGGGGCGGCACTGGACGTATTTGAAAAAGAGCCTACCACGGAGAGCCCACTCTTCGAATTAAACAATTTCATTGGTACCCCGCACCTGGGCGCTTCTACCGAGGAAGCCCAGCTTAACGTGGCCTTTGACGTGGCAGTAGAGATTGTGGCTGCCCTGAAAGGGGACTTCGTTAAGAATGCCGTTAATATTCCATCCTTGAGTCCGAAAGTTATGGCAGTTGTCAAGCCTTACCTGACACTGGCGGAAAAGCTGGGCAAGTTTGTCGCCCAGTTGGTCGGCGGACGGACTGAAAAGATTGAAATCACATACAGCGGGGACTTGGCAAGCCAGGATGTAGCCCCCATTACTACAGCGGTATTAAAAGGTTTCCTGGACACCATCCTGCAGGAGATGGTCAACTTTGTTAACGCTCCGACCCTGGCCAAAGAGCGCGGCATCAATGTTATCCAGCAGCAGGCCGGTGAAGAGGGCGATTATGCCAATCTGATAACAGTCAAGGTTATTTCGGACAAAGACGAAATTTCAGTGGCTGGGACTATTTTCGGTGGTACCGACCCGCGGTTCGTGTTTATCGACGGCTACCACGTGGATGCGGTACCGGAGGGGCATATGCTTTATGTTCCACATACCGACAAGCCGAAGATCATCGGTCCGGTAGCCAACCTGATTGGGGCGCATGACATTAACATATCCGGTATGCAGGTAGGCCGCAAATCTATTGGCGGCAAAGCGGTAATGCTCTTGAACGTTGATACTCCCGTACCTGAAGAAACCATGGCGGAAATCGCTAAAATCGATGGGGTGCAGGGTGTGAAAAACGTAAGTTTATAAAACTTCTACTAAAAACTTGGTTATTTGGGACGGTTGGCGCCTCAATTGAGGCGCCTTTCCTTGTCATTAAGGAGATTATGCTTTTCGTGATCTATGGATAAGTGACCTTTGGATGTACAAAAGCGGCGATTTTGAGGCCTTACTATTTCAAGCCATGGAGCTATAAATGTGGGATTTATTTTACAAACTATTGCCTTTATAGTATAATACTACGACTAATATTTTACATTTACATAAGTTTATTTTATAATTTTCAACTGGGGGGAGAGGTAATGCTGGATTTAAAATTTGTTCGAAGTAATCCCGATCTGGTGCGGGATGCTCTTGCCAAACGAGGCTCTCCGGTTTCCCTGGATGATTTTCTTGACTTGGATGAACAGCGCCGGGATAAACTGTTTATCGTAGAACAAATGAAAAGCAGGCGCAACATTGTGTCCGAGGAAATCGGCCGTTTGAAGAAGTCCGGCAAGGAAACTAAAGACATGGTTCTGGAAATGAGGGAGCTCTCACAGCAGATAAAGGAAAGAGATGAAGAGATTAAAGTCATTGAGGAAAAACTGCAGATTATTCTGCTGAATATCCCCAACGTGCCGCATGAATCAGTACCGGCCGGCAGCAGCGAGACGGATAACCCGGTAGTGCGCACTTGGGGCGAACCCAGTAAATTTGATTTTGCGCCCAGACCGCACTGGGAAATCGGCGAGGCTTTGGATATTATTGATTTTGAGCGGGGCGGCAAGGTTACCGGCACCAGATTCAGCTTCTACAAGGGGTTCGGTTCCCGGCTGGAACGTTCAGTGATTAGTTTTATGCTGGACCTGCACACTTCTGAACATAACTATGTGGAGATATTTCCGCCATTTATGGTGAACCGGGACAGTATGGTGGGTACCGGACAGTTACCTAAATTTGCCGAGGATATGTTTAAAATTGAAGGCACTGACTATTACCTGATCCCTACAGCAGAAGTGCCGGTGACTAACCTTTACCGTAATGAAATCCTCGACGGTGAAAAACTGCCGGTTTATCATTGCGCCTATAGCGCCTGTTTCAGGGCCGAGGCGGGGGCTGCCGGCCGGGACACGCGCGGATTAATCCGCCAGCACCAGTTTAACAAGGTCGAATTGGTAAAATTCTGCCGGCCTGAACAATCCTACGATGAACTGGAGAAACTTACCGCAAATGCGGAAAGAGTGCTGCAATTGTTAGGCTTGCCTTACCGGGTGGTGGTTCTCTGCGCTGGAGATCTGGGCTTTTCATCCGCGAAAACTTATGATATCGAAGTATGGCTGCCTAGTTATCAGGATTATAAAGAAATATCTTCCTGTAGTAATTTTGAAGATTACCAGGCCAGGCGGGCGGGAATCCGCTTCCGGAACCAGAAAGGAAAAGCCGAATTGGTGCATACTTTAAATGGCTCAGGTCTGGCAGTTGGCCGTACAGTGGCCGCCATTCTGGAAAATTACCAGGAATCTGATGGATCAGTAACCATACCGGAGGTATTAAGGCCTTATATGGGTGGATTATCCAGGATTTGTTGATGCCAATTTTCTTAAATTGACACATAATTTTATCTATGGTAAACTTATTAATGTGTTATTATGTGATTAAACCGGCAGTTGGAGGGCCTGAATGGAGGGGTGTCCGAGCGGTTGAAGGAGGCGGTCTTGAAAACCGTTGGTCCTTTGCGGGTCCCGTGGGTTCGAATCCCACCCCCTCCGCCATAATACCGGGAATTGGAAGTATATAAGGTAATGTTGTGGAGAGTTGGCCGAGTTGGCTGAAGGCGCTCGCCTGCTAAGCGAGTAGACGGCGTTAAACTGTCTCGAGGGTTCGAATCCCTCACTCTCCGCCACCAAGCCTACAAACATGTCTGTTTGTAGGCTTTCGCCTTTTTATCAGCAAATACCTCTAAGCCAAAAATGACAACAAGATCGCGGTAACATGTTACCATTACCCGCTGAATATTTATTCTTGATATTCAGACTTTATTCATACCGTGATGGAAAATTGGTGACAAGACCCTTGAGCATGTGTAAAAGCCTAAATGCAGTGATAGGCGGATATGTGAAAAAGCTAAACAAATGAACAGAAACTGCAAAAAATACTTGGAAATCATCACTGCTTGTGATACCATAACTATGTATAACTATGGGTATGAGGAGGTACTAACATGCAATCCAGTACGGAAAGTATTAAAAAACTGATTGCAGCACTGGGTTTTGCTCCTCAAAATGGGAAAAATAATGTATATTTTAAATCATATCCTTCGCACGACGGGTACTTCATTTGCATTGACTTTAACGAAGAAAAGATAGAGTATTTTACGCAGGTCACTCCGCGGGGGGCTTGCATAAGATTAGGTGACGCGACAACAAGCAACTTTTCTAACCCTGAAAATTTTGTGGTGTTGGAATGCGTCGATAGGCTGCTGGAAAAGGGGTACAAACCGTATAACATCGAATTAGAAAAGAAATATCCATTAGGCCGGAATCTGAAGGGAAAATTGGATATCCTTGTCTATGATGGCGATGTTCCTTTTCTTATGATTGAATGTAAGACTTGGGGGCAGGAGTACGAAAGAGAGCATAAAAAGATGCTCAGGGACGGCGGGCAGCTATTTTCTTACTACACGCAAGACAGAGCTACAAAATATCTATGCCTTTATACTTCCCGCCTCGGGAAGACGGTTGAATATAAAAATAGCATCGTTGTAGTTGAGGATAACTGGCGCGAGTTATCCGGCACGAAAGAAATCTACGAATATTGGAACAAAAATTTTAAGGACAACGGTATTTTTGAGAACTACTCCGCGCCTTATGATGTCAAGCATAAGGCGCTTACATATGGGATGCTCAGGACGCTCAAAGAAGAGGACAGCGGGAAAATCTATAATCAAATTATGGAGATATTGCGCCACAACGCAATATCTGATAAACCCAACGCTTTTAATAAACTCCTAAATTTGTTTGTATGCAAAATCATTGATGAGAACAAGAACGCGGACGATGAGCTAGAGTTTCAGTGGTTGGAAACGGATAGCGATGAAAGCCTGCAAATGCGGCTTAACGATTTATACAAGGAAGGTATGTGGCGTTTTCTTGAGATAGATGTCATTGACCATTCGGAAGATGAGGTATCTCAAGCTTTAGAGGGTATTGACAACGAAGCGCAGAAGCAACGGCTGAAGGATATGTTCAGGGACGCTAGGTTGAAGAAAAGCCCAAATTTTGCGTTTGTTGAGGTTTTGGACAACAAGACCTTTGAATTGAACGCGAAAATAGTTCGTGAAATCGTGGAGCTTTTGCAGGTCTACAAGTTTAGGTATGACCAAAAACACGAATTCTTGGGCAATTTCTTTGAACTACTGTTAAACGCCAGCATGAAACAGGAAGCGGGGCAGTTTTTTACCCCGGTTCCGATAACCCGTTTCATTATATCTTCACTCCCATTGAAAGAGTTTGTTCAAAAAAGAATTGACAATAGGGAACGTGATACGCTCCCTGTTGTGATGGACTACGCTTGCGGTAGCGGACATTTTTTAACCGAATACATGTCGCAGATGCAGGATATAATTGATACAAAAATCAATATTTCCAAAGCGTTGCCTAGCGTAAGAAATTATTTTCAATCATGGCAAGGCTTGACTAAGTTTTTATGGGCGAGAGATTCAGTTTACGGTATTGATTTGGATAACAGGCTCGTAAAAACCACAAAGGTCAGCGCCTTTTTCAACGGCGATGGAGAGGCCACTATTGTGTGGGCTAACGGGTTGGGCAATTTTGAAAAATCAGATGAATATAGAGGTAAACTGAAGCAAATATCCACCCTCGACAGGAAGAACAACGGACAATTTGATATCCTTATCTCAAACCCGCCATACTCTGTTGAGGCTTTTAAAAGTATGCTCAAATATGGAAGCGAAACGTTTGAGCTTTTTGACCATATAACTGATAACAGTTCCGAAATCGAATGCCTCTTTATCGAGCGCATGAAACAGTTGCTGAAAGTTGGAGGTTGGGCGGGTATAATTCTGCCAAGTTCCATACTATCCAACGGCGGCATCCATTCGAGAGCGCGTGAAATCATATTCAAGTATTTCAATGTAAAAGCGATAGTAGAATTGGGCTCAGGCACGTTCATGAAAACCGGGACGAATACCGTTGTTCTTTTCCTTGAGCGCCGTTCCGATAACGATAGTATTGCTATTTCAAGGGCGATAGATACTTTCTTTGCCAATAAGAAGGATGTTACCGTTGCCGGAATAGAATATGCTTTTTCAAAATACGTTACGAATGTGTACGATGATTTATATTTCGAGGACTACATATCTTTTCTGAATAGCAATGCCAGTAGCCGGATGGTGAAGCATGAGCTATTTGCGGATTATGCAAAAGTGTTTGGCGATGATGTTTATGCAAAGGCATTTGAGATAGAGAAAGAAAAAATGCTCTACTTCCTTCTTACATATTCACAAAACATCGTTTTGGTGAAGACAGGCAAGAAACAGAAAGAAAAAGAATTTTTGGGGTATGAATTTAGTGAACGCCGGGGCCACGAGGGTATGAAGCGATTGCCCGGCGGGACGAAGCTATATGATGAATCCGGCGATTTGCTTAACCCACAAAAGGCAAATAGTTATATTTATAATGCGTTCCTTGGTAAAGAAGTGGATATAGATGAAAGTTTGTCCCAAAATGTGTCTTATGGCCGCATGAGTGGGTTTATTGACTATGGGACGGGCAAGTTTGACAGAGTTGTCAATTTAAATAAAAGAATCAAAATAGTTTCTAGCTATCCTATGGTAAAGTTGAGTGAAGTAGCTGAGAAGTTATTTGCTGGGGGAGATTTACCAAAAGGTAGATATTCTTTAAATGAAACACCCGAATATAAGATTCCTATTTTTGCTAATTCTGTAGAAAAAGATGGGTTATACGGTTATACTGACATTGCTAAAGTAGACGAAGAATGTGTAACAATATCGGCTAGAGGAACAATCGGTTTTGTAAAAGCAAGAAAAGCGCCTTTTTATCCTATTGTTAGGTTGCTTGTTTTAGTACCAAAGAAAGATTTTGCAATTAGCAAATATTTGGAATACATCATCTCCCATATGGGTGTAAATCAATTTGGAGTAAACATTCCTCAACTTACTGTTCCACAAGTATCGGAAATCAAAATCCCGATCCCACCGCTTGAAGTGCAGAAAAAAATTGTTGCGGAAATTGAAGCTATCGAGAATGAAGAAAACGCCACAAAAGAGCAGATTGAATCTGGAAAAGACAATATTAACTTAATTATAGATAATTGCTTCAATAGCGGTTTTGCAATGACAAAATTGGGTAGTATTGTGCAGTATTCAGAAGAGCGAATTGATTACCAAAAGCTATCTGCGAAAAATTATATTGGTGTCGATAATCTGCTGCCTAACATAGGTGGGAAAGTTGATTCTCAATATCTCCCCACAACAGGGAGTGTGACAGCTTATAAACAAAGTGACATATTATTGTCTAATATACGTCCATATTTGAAGAAAATTTGGTTTGCAAATAATGATGGTGGCAGTTCAAACGATGTACTCGTATTAACTGTGGTTTCCAAAGATATCATACCAAAGTATGTATATTACAACTTAGCAACTAATGATTTCTTTGATTACGAAATGCAGAATATCAAAGGAGTTAAAATGCCTCGCGCCAAAAAGGATACCATCTTGAATTATCAAATCCCACTTCCTCTGCTTGAAAAGCAAAAAGAAATCGTATCGGAGATAGAGAAACACGAAGCGGAAATCGGGACACTAAAAGGCAGACTGGGTGAACTGAAATCCATAAAAGACGGTGTGCTAAAAAAGTATTTGTAGTTTTATGTGATGCCAACATAATCACCATAATTAATAAAGCTACGACCAACTATAATTGGAAATAATGATTTCAAAAATACAAATGATGGGCATAATGCGAAGAGGAACACTGGCATCTATATTCACCTAACTTTCCATAATTTATAAGTCTAGGAGAGTGTTGCAAAACTCCCATAAAAGGCACACTAACCCCATAAAAATCTAGCAAGAGACCAATTAAAAAGCAGGGAATCCCCAGTATGCCGGCGAATATTAAAGATATAAGAAGCTACAAGGTGGTGATCTAAAATGCTGGGGCATAAAAACAACCAACTCAAATTCACAGATATAGATATACTACAAGCATGGGAGCAAAAACCCATAGTCCCTGAAGACAGCGTTTACTATGGTCTGTCCCAAGCAAACGAGATATTTAAAGACGAACTGTTTGCCGATGCATATTCCTTCTCCGGGCGGCCATCCATACCACCGAGCCGTTTAATTAAAGTGCTTTTACTGCAATTTTACGATAAAGTTTCCGACCGAGAAGCAGAAAACCGAGCCCGCTACGACTTGCGCTGGAAGGTAGCTTTGGGTATTTACATTGCAGAATCCGGTTTTAACTACAGTGCGTTATCCAGATTCCGGGCAAGATTGTTATTACACAAGAAAGAACATATTGCTTTTGAAGAGATCTTGGATGCGGTAATAGCCAAAGGGCTACTCCCCGGCAATTGCGCCAGACAAATAATGGATTCAACCTACGTACTCGGAGCCGGTGCTGTACAGGACACCTATACCTTAATCCGGATGGCTATCAGAAAACTTCAAACAACAAGCGGTTAAACCTGAGCACACTGCTGCCAAAGCCTTTAAATCTTGATTATCAGAGCAAAAACAAACCAAAAATCAACTGGGAAGATCCCGCCGGGCGCAATAAATTACTTAATGAATTGTGCCAAGATGCCTTGCAGATTGTTGAGACAGTTGACAAACTAAAACTTACCAAATAAGAACAGGAATTAAGAGATATTTTAGCTGCGGTAGCCATCCAGGATATAGAACAACAAAAGGACGATACAGTCAAACTAAAACAAGGAGTGGTCAAAGACCGGATTATTTCCACCAACGACCCGGAGATGCGGCACGGCCGCAAATCCAGTGCCCGCAAATTTGATGGTTACAAAACCCATACTGCCATGGAAACAGATAATAACTTTATTACCGAAATCGAAGTCACACCAGGTAACGTTCATGACTGTGAAGCAGCCGCTCCGTTAGTGGACCAGCAACCCGAAGAGCGAAAACCGGATACAGTCTTGTGTGACATGGCCTATGGCACAGGTCAAAACAGAGAAGATATGGAAAAGCGCCAGGTTAAAATAATTTGTCCCGTACCCACAGACTCCGGACGAAACGGCTGTTTTCCCAAGTCAGCATTTAAAATAGATTTAGATGCCCAAACCTGCCAGTGTCCTGCCGGTAAAATAGTGACTGAGAAAATATATGATAAGAAAACAAATCGCTTGAAAGTGTTTGTATTTTCACAGGAACAATGTCAAAACTGCCCTCTGCTAAATCAGTGTACCAAAAGCAAAAAAGGCAGACGTACCATCACAGTAAACCAATATGAACGACACTTGCAGGAAGCGCGTATCTTTCAGCAAACCGAAGAATTCAAAATTTAGCTATATAGGGTTAGACTGTTTGAAAGAAGGAATAGATGGATAAATGCCTCAAAAATAAAGCTAATTGTAAGGCTTAACCAAGATTATTACCATTTTATATATGTCTTGATTTTTAAAATTTATAAAGTTGCTGTGGCCTTCAAAAAAACAGGGTTTATGCAACACTCTCCTAGGGAAGCAGGACCCTGTGAGAAAACGGGTCCTGCTTGTTTTATTGAATCTTTAGCCCGGCTGATGAAAATCGTTTTTGAGGCACTGTCGTATCTAACCTGGAAGCCGAGTTCCTCGGCAATTGTCCTTAAAGGGACCATTGTTATCGTTTTATCCCTGGTAAACGGGGGTACGTCAAATTGTTTTTCAACGCCGTTGACGGTGTACGTTTGTTGGCCAATATACATGGTGATAGAGGTGTCTTCGCGGCAAATATTTATCTGATCCGGATCAACCCAAGTAACTTCGCATCCCAGTGCTTTCGACAGGTTTCTTACCGGCACCATCGTCCTGCCTTCCACGTCGCACGGGGGGACGTCAAAAGCAACCGGCCTGCCTTCGACCAGCACGTGGATTCTCGTTGAATTATTGGGTTTTTTAAATGAGTTGTTATTTACCAAAGACTCAATATCTGAGCTGTTTAATTTGGTTAGCACGGGAATATTTGTCTGGACATTCTTGTCTACTTTGTCCTCGGAACCGCATTCTAAATTCAAATCTATTAAAGTAGCGTTCTTACTCACGTCTTTTACGTTTAACTTGAATGAACCATTGCTCTTGGCATTATTGCTGGTTTGCCGCAGTTGCCCTTCAATTTGCCCGGTAATATCCATCGCTTCCTCCTTATCCTGCACGGACAAAATTATACTGTATGTTCCATTCAAGTTTTCGTTGCCGCCGGTAAAATCGGTGTTCACCGTAAGCTTGGCGGTTGATTCCGGAGTGTCGATGAAGTTCGCCACCGCGACTAGCTTACGCTGTCCCGCCGGCAATAAGGAAACCTCGTATTTTAGTTCTTCTAAATCAATAATTCTTGCCAGATTCTCCTGTATTTTTTCGGGTTTTTCCGGATATTCGCCTTTACTGACGCTGTGTTCAATTCCGGCTATTATTTCACTCTTAATGTTTTCCTTGTTTACACCGGGTTCAATAGCGGAGTCTATGTCGGCTAATATGGAAGCGAATCTTTCCTTTTCATTTACGGTTTTTTGCATAAGCGAGTATATAATATCGCATAGGCCTTGCTGGTCTATACTAAAGGTAACTTTCTGGTTGACTAACGAGGCAGAAAAATACTTATCCGGAATAGCTTCAATCACGAAAACCAGTAAATCCTTGAACCCCGGCGGTAGGTATTGCCCTTCGTGGTAAGTATATGAGTTCCAAATATCACCTATTTCGCTTCCGGTATAATAAACGTATTTTGGGATACTTATCAGTCTATCGGTTTTAAAATCCGGGTCGATATCTTTAAGTAATAACAGGGCTTCAGTTGACAGGATTAGCTTGTTGTTATCAATAAACAGGCTGCCGGAATAGTTGTTATGATTGTAAGATAAATTATAGTCTATCTCCATCTTTTTTTCGGGGGAATTGAGTTTGGTATCAAATTTCAGCTGAGAGCCGTTTAAATATTTTAACGTTTCTTCAGTCGAAATAAGTGAACCGCCGAGTGTTTTTAAAAACAGGGTTGCAGTTCCTGAAGATTTTTCAAAGAGCCCGTCCGGCGGGCTGAAAGTTGATTTTTGAATGCCGTTAAGTAACAGTTGTTTTGCCGTTAGCGCTGATTCCGCCTGGACGGGATTGATAATGCCAAGACAAAAAATAAAACAGAACAACATTAATAAAGCAAGTTTATTTTTCATAGAGTTTGTCTGTCCCTCCTATGTTAATAAATTCCTATGGATACACTTTACCATAGATTGGGCAAACATTGTAGATAAAAATTAAGTACTATTACGGCGTCACCTTTAAAAATCTATTTTGAAACGGTGCATGAACCAGTCGTCGTCGAATTTTCGCCGGGCGAAGAAAGCGCGCCGCTGTTCCATCGCGCCGTCTTGTAAAACTCTCCTTGTTATTTTTTTAAGTCTAGTTTTGAATTGAACTAGTTCAAGAGTTTTACCGATGCGATTAAAATTGAAATGTGAGTAAGCCATGCGCAGCAGATTGTAATGTACATGGTCAAATGTTACGGAATAAGGATGTTTATTCCGGAATAAATGTAGTATTTTAACTGACGGATTTACATATAACCTGTATCCGAAGAGCCATAGCTTAAGAGAAATTTCTACATCCTCATACCCCCAAACAATGAAGCCGCTGTCGAACCCACCTACTTGGCGGAATGTTTCGGCACGGACTGCCAGGCACCCACCCGGCAACAGAGGTACGGTTGTAATCTCCAAATTAGTTGGTGACGGCAGCCAGACAGTCTCCAGACGATTGTTCCATGTCTGCCCGTAGCCTGCCGCAGCCGGCTTATCCAACGAGCCAACTGCCGGGGATACGGCATCGGCTTCAGGGTGTTGAAGAAAGGTATCCAGGAGGATGCGCGGCCAATTTTCCGGTACGGTTATATGCGCGTCGCAAAAGATCAGGAATTTACCATGAGCATCTGAGGCGCCAAGATTTCGTGCCCGTGCGGCTCCAAGTCCGGGAGTATGGATGTGTTTCACTTTCTGATAGACGCGGTTCTCTTGTAAAAAAAGACAGCAACCGTCTGCGGAACCGTCGTCTACGATAATGATTTCATAATCATCACTGGATGCGGCCGCGAGAATCGAATCCACGGTCATCTTAACATTTGAACCTTCATTTTTGCAGGGGATAATAATTGACGCTTCCATTTGATAATTTTCATTGATAGTGGACATAAAACACCCGCCATAGGTTTTATAATAACGTATTAAGCACAGTGAGAAAAAGCCACAAAGCAATTGACAAAGCAATTAACTTGACTAACTATAATGATTTTGTTAAAATAAAATTCGCATAGAAAACGGTGAAATATGCGCCTGTAGCTCAGCTGGATAGAGCGTCTGACTACGGATCAGAAGGTCGGGAGTTCGAATCTCTTCGGGCGCGCCAGGAAAATCAAAGCTTCCGGGATTTATTCCGGAAGCTTTGATTTTCCTGGGCGATAATTTGGGGATTGCCTGCCCATTGGCAAAAAATATGCAAAGAAAAAACTCGCCATCTAGGCGAGATTATTAGGGAGGAGGATTTTTCCCGAGGTTTTTATAAAGCATACAAAATTTCCAGGCTTGATTCTGTGACGGTGAACACAAAGTTTTGAGCTTTAATAGAAGTATTTGGTGGGATTTGTAATCGTTATTTTTTTAGGAGCTTTCGCTTGCTGATGTAATATAAAAAAGCTACTGAAAGAGCGATTACAAATAATACCGTTAAAATAATCAAGCCGTTGTCGCCTAGAATGGGATTATTGTTCGAATTAGACTTAAAAAATGGCAGTGCCAAAAACATAGGTTACCCCCTGTTTGTGTGACAATAGATTGGGACTGTCCCGATCAAGCCAAATAATGGCAGAGGCAGTCCTTGATATAGCATACCCATTTCCATCAATAATTTACCTGGTGAATATTAAGTTAAGTGATACTTTTCGTTGAGAAAAAAATTTCCGCTACGGGTATGTGACTGAGGCGGTGGGGTGTGTGAATTTTATATAAATTAACAGTGATTTACAATAAATAATAAATTTAATAGTATATTATTAAGCGTTTATTGAAAGGGGTGGAAATGTGAAAATATTATACCAAAGTAATTCTTTTTCCACTGTAAAAGTTAATCATGGCGATGAATTGTTGGTTAATAGCTCTTTAATCAGTACTGATTTTGAAGCGGTCGGCCAAATGGTAACCGATCTTAAAAGCTTCAGGATTAAAAAGGCGCGGTGGGATATCTACCGTTCGCCGGACGGCAGCATGAACGGTGGCAAGGAACTGCCGGAACTTGCCGGGGTAGAGGCCTATTTTAGCGCCGGTGGGTTCTTGCGGCGCGTGGTTGGTGATGAGGCGGGCGGATTGCCAAGAGAATTGCTGGCGGAATGCGTCAAAGGATTAATACAGGCTGAAACCTTTGTTTTTATCGACAGGGGTTATCCATCCGCCAAGGCCTACGAGGATTACTGGGATGAAATATATTTGAACGCATGCCGTTATTATAGCAATCTGGAGCGCATCGCGCGCAGGTGGTTTGATTACGTTGGTTATTGTCATCGTGAACGAAACCTTTTTAACAGGTTTTTGTGTTGCCGGGTTTGCGGCCTTGATAACGGACACTTAACTGCCTCCGGGAGTTTTAGCGACTCGTTCCATGAATTGGGTGTATGTGTTGATCTAAACGACGGGGGAACTGTTGTTGATTGTACGGGCAATTTCCTGCGGGCTCCGGACCAGGTTTGTTTTGAAAACAGGGAGCATGTGCTCAAGCTTATTGGTAAAAAGATTGCTCGTATGGAAAAGAAAGAAATTGGTGAACTGGTTGGCGGGCCCCATGGTTGCAATCACCTGGTTGATATTGTCCACGGGATCGGCAAAGCTGTGGCGGTATCCCTGGGAATGAACCGTGAAATATGATACATTTGTGAAAGATAGCCGTGCAGATTGTACACGGCTGTCTTATGTTGGTAGAAATTTTTCGTGATTTTGGATTAGTGATCCTTAGGTATATAGAATTATACACGGAAGCAGCGGGCCAGCTTCTCCATTGAGCGGTCGTATGTTTTTTCCGCTTCCGGCGGGAATAAGCAACCTGGCGCTCCGCCGTGTTCACGGTGATAGCTGATACATTCGCAGCAAAGTCCTTTTCTTGAACACGTTTTGTAAGTGCAACTGCAGTTTGCCTTGTTTTTTTCTTGCTTACATTCCATGAAGATACCTCCTTTAAAGATTCGCCTGATCGGGCGAGTATCGTTTTTCTGGTTTTCGCGGTATTTTTATGCTTCGATAATGTTGCGCTTAATCCCTGCTGGTTTTCGAGCCGTAGTTGTTATTCTTTGTCGATTTTTTCCGATATTTTCTTGTTGTAGAGTGTCCCAAATGTTATAATTAATAATTAAACAGAACTGGGTGCTTTTGCCATGCGTGCGAAGTCGTTTTTTCAATGTAGTGTGTGCGGACATCAGTCTACCCGCTGGCTGGGGCGTTGCCCAGGCTGTGGCGCGTGGAACAGTTTGGTGGAAGAGTTGGGCAGCCGCCAGATTGCTGGCCGGACCCCTGGTAGAGAAGTTATTCCAAGTCCGGTGACAGAAATTCCTGCCCTGGGGGAGGAACGGCTGCCTGTTGGGATTGATGAACTGGACCGTGTTCTCGGGGGGGGAGTGGTTCCGGGATCCTTGATTCTGGTCGGCGGCGATCCTGGTATCGGCAAATCCACTCTGCTGTTGCAGATTGCATACCGGTTCAGCGATAGGCTGCAAGTGCTATATGTGTCCGGTGAGGAATCGGTCCGGCAGATCAGAATACGGGCCGACCGGTTGGGAGCTTTGTCACCCAACTTATTGCTGGTAGCTGAAACCGATATTGATCTAATTGAGCGGCATCTTAATGATGTAAACCCGCCTGTGGCAATTATTGATTCTATCCAAACCATGTTTAAGAACGATCTCGGATCGGTTCCCGGTAGCGTCGGGCAGGTTCGTGAGTGTACAGCACAATTAATGCGTTTAGCCAAGGCTACCGGGATATCCGTCTTCTTGGTCGGCCATGTGACCAAGGAGGGATTGTTGGCGGGGCCGCGCGTACTTGAGCATATGGTAGATACTGTTCTTTACCTTGAAGGCGACCGGCACCAGTCTTTTCGCATTCTGAGAGGAGTAAAAAACAGATTCGGGTCTACCAATGAAATAGGTGTTTTCGAAATGCGCGGACAAGGACTGGTTGAGGTCGCCAACCCTTCGCTCCTTTTTTTGAACCAGTACCCTGGTGAAAGCGTACCCGGCACAGCAGTAGTGTCAAGTCTTGAGGGATCGAGACCTTTGCTCGTTGAAATACAGGCGCTGGTATCGCCTGCCGGTTACGGCGTCCCGCGGCGGATGACGGCTGGTGTGGATCACAACCGGGTAGCCCTTATTGCGGCTGTGTTGGAAAAAAGAATCGGACTGAACCTTGGCAGCAATGATATTTATGTTAATGCCGTCGGGGGGGTTAAACTGGATGAACCTGCGGTTGACCTGGGCATTGCCCTGGCGCTGACTTCGAGTTTTCGGGATGTCCCTGTGGAATCCGGTCTTGCCGCGGCTGGTGAGATTGGCCTGGCCGGGGAACTTCGCCCGGTGCCGGGTGCCGCAAAACGGGTGAACGAGGCTTTTAAACTGGGTTTCAACCGTTTTTTACTTTCTGCGCAAAGTGAAATTCAAAATAAGACAGAAGCCGAGGTTTTGCGGGCGGTTACACTGGCCGAAGCCTTGGAAGTGGCTATCAAGCTGTGAGGTGGAATAGTGAAAGAAGAGAAATATGAAGACAAACTCCTGAAAGTCCTGCGCGCGGTAGCGCCTGGAACTCTGCTGCGTGAAGGTTTAGAGAATATTTTAAAGGCCAAGTCAGGCGGGCTGATTGTTATCGGGGACTCGCCGGAGGTAATGGAAATAACGGAAGGCGGGTTCTATGTCAATGCGGATTATACCCCGGCCAATTTATATGAGTTGGCTAAAATGGACGGCGCAATTATTCTCAGTAATGATGCGAAAAAAATATTAAGGTTCAACGCTCAGTTAGTCCCCAATCAGAATATACCCTCAAGCGAAACAGGCATTCGTCACCGCTCGGCTGAAAGGGCTGCCAAACAAACTGGAAATATGGTAATAGCCATTTCCCAGCGCCGTAGTGTAATCACTGTTTATCAAGGCGCTTTAAAGTATGTGCTAGGCGCCCTGGGTGTTGTTTTGGCCAAGGCAAACCAGGCGATTCAAACTTTGGAGAAATACCGTTCAGTTTTGAACAAGGTTCTGGTAGGGCTTAGCATTCTTGAGTTTGAGGATTCAGTAATGCTTTATGATGTTGCCAAGGCTATTCAGCGGACAGAAATGGTTTTGCGCGTGGTTAATGAAGTTGAAAGATATACTAGCGAGCTAGGTGTTGAGGGGCGTTTAATTACCATGCAGGTGGAAGAATTGACGGTTAATGTGAAAGAAGAAGGATTGCTGGTTATTCAAGATTACGCGACTATGGCCGGTGAAAAGCACCCTTCAAGTATTCTTAACGTAATCGGCAGTTGGCCCGCGGAGGATTTGCTGGACCTGTCGTTGATTACCCGCGCTCTGGGCTATCCCGGCAATGCCAGTATTCTGGAACAGCATGTATCCCCGCGGGGGTTCCGTGTTTTGGAGAAAATACCCAGGTTGCCCTTGCCGGTAATTGATAATCTGGTGAAAACTTTCGATAATCTGAAAAGAATCCTGGTTGCGACGATTGAGGAACTGGACGAAGTGGAAGGCATTGGCGAGGTCCGCGCCAGATCGATTAAAGAAGGGTTGAGCCGTTACCACGAGCAATTGATGCAAGAGCGTCACGGGTAACAAATTTTTAATCCTTATCAGTTAAACATGTTGACAGTGCCGTACGGCTATGCTAAAATTATAGTTTATTTGACAGGGGCTAGACTCTATGCTATAATTTATACATGGGAAATATTCGAAGGAGGATAGCGCCTTGTTCAAAATTGGTGATAAAGTGGTATACCCGATGCACGGCGCCGGTGTTATTGAGGCCATTGAGGAGAAAGAGGTTTTGGGGGAAAAACGGCAATATTATATACTACGGCTCCCGGTTGGTGATATGAAAGTAATGATTCCAATAACCAACGGCGGGGGTGTAGGTCTAAGAGAAGTTATCGACCGGGAAGGGGTGCAGCGAGTTTTTCACATCCTGCGCGAACAATCTTCGGCAATGTCACCCAATTGGAACCGGAGATACCGCGCCAACCTGGAAAAGATAAAAAGCGGTAACATCTATGAAGTCGCTGAAGTGGTGCGCAATCTGATCAAGCGAGATCGGGAAAAAGGGCTGTCTTCCGGTGAAAGAAAGATGTTGGAAAATGCCAGGCAAATTCTAATAAGCGAACTGGTGCTTGCTACAGAACTCGAGGAGGATAAAGCTCAATCTTTACTTGATGGTGCCTTCGCTTGATAACGTCAGTTATCGCTGGCGTTATTTATTTTATTTCCCATAAAACGGTAATATTTACGGTTGAAGTAGTAATATAAAAAGAAATATAATATTGTTATGGAGCAAATAATATTTTCGTGGGAGGAGGTGAAAAAATGGTCAAAAAGGTTATTTATATTGTTCTGGTAGCCGGTTTTACCGGACTGGGATTCGCCGCCGGCCTGAGTTTAATCGATAGCGGTTTGGTTGCTTTTATTAACAATCTGCCCCAACAGCTCAAGTTTGGTCTTATTGGTCTTTCAACATTAATCGGTTTGTTTGCCGGGATTCCTGTTTCCCCGCTGCTTATGCGTGGCGCTGTACGGCTGACAGTATTTATTGAACAATATCTCCAGCGTACACCGACTCAGGATTTGGTAATGGGTTCGATTGGTTTGATTATTGGACTTATCATAGCTAATTTAATGGGTTCTATTCTATCTTATATGGGCTGGATCGGCAAAGTAATCTGGCTGCTGGTCACGTTGCTTTTATCCTACCTGGGATTAAGTATCGGCATAAAAAAGAGGGAGGATCTGCTTGCTCTTTTTGCTAGTTTCTCCAAATTCGGCAAGGAGCGCAGCCCCAAGTCGGATAACCGCAGCGGTAATTCTAAAATACTTGATACCAGCGTGATTATTGACGGCAGAATCGCTGATCTGTGTGAAAGTGGTTTTATTGAAGGGACATTAATTATTCCTGCTTTTGTGATTGAGGAACTGCGCCACATTGCTGATTCCTCTGATCTCCTGAAAAGGAACAGGGGGCGGCGGGGCCTGGATATTTTGAATAAGATGCGAAAAAGGCTGGATATCAAAGTGCAGATTTATGACAATAATCGCGGGCTTGAAAGCGTTGTTGAGGTGGATTCCAAGCTTGTTAAATTAGGTCAGAAATTAAACGCCAAAATTATTACAAATGACTACAATTTGAATAAAGTAGCTGAATTGCAGGGTGTTAAAGTATTAAATATCAATGAGTTGGCCAATGCCATCAAACCGGTTGTGCTGCCAGGTGAGGAAATGGTTGTTCAGGTTGTCAAGGATGGGAAAGAAACTGGACAAGGAGTGGCTTACCTTGATGACGGCACGATGATAGTGGTGGAAGGCGGCAAGCGTTATATGAACCAGACTATGTCTGTTTTGGTGACCAGTGTGCTTCAAACAGCCGCCGGGCGGATGATTTTTGCCAGGCCTAAGTTTGAAAGAAAAGGTGAACCTGGCCCCGGCCATTATAATGAGGTGAATGTTATTGGTTAAAGTGGCGGCAGTTATACCGGCTGCCGGCCGCGGCGCCCGGATGGGGCTGCCGGTGAAGAAGCAATTTCTTCAGTTGGAGGGTATTCCGGTAATCGGTCACACATTGAAGGTAATTGCAGACAGTCCGGTTGTCCACGATATTGTCCTGGTGGCAAGTCCGGGAGAAGAGGCTTATTGCCGCAACGCGATTGTGGAGCGGTTTGGTATCCGTAAGATTGCAGCTATTGTACCGGGGGGAAGTGAGCGCCAGGAGTCTGTTTACAACGGCCTTCTGGCGCTTTCTGCCGATACGGACATCGTACTGATTCACGACGGCGCCAGACCGCTGCTTAGGCCGGAGGAGTTGCCGGCTATTGTGGACGCCGGTGCGAGATACGGCGCGGCAACCTTGGCGGTACCTGTGAAAGATACGGTAAAACTGTCTGGGGAAGATGAATTTGTCGCGGGCACACTGCCGCGGGAACGCTTATGGCTGACTCAAACGCCTCAAGCCTTTCGTTATCAACTGATTATTGAAGCGCACCAAAGAGCGATGCAGGGGAAATATACCGGAACCGACGATGCCGGGCTGGTTGAAATACTGGGGCAGCCGGTCAAAATTGTAGCCGGTTCTTACGAGAACTTGAAGATAACCACGCCGGAAGATTTACTTGTCGCGTCTGCCATAATCAAGGCCAGACGCGCGAGTGGCTAAGTAAACGGGCTAGACAAGAGTAAATTGGCGACATTTTGTTCTTGCTTAAGAAATGATACTATCCATTGTTTTTTGGATAAGGACTTTTGGGTATACGTAAGTGGCGAATTTGTTATTATTTAGGAAATGGGTAAGTGGCCTTTGGGTATATAACACGGCTCATGTTCGGCCCTTATAATTGTTTGAGCTCTATCGCCCTCGGGTTCGGTCAAACTCGCTCGTTTCTCTCGCTCTTTTAATTAGGCCTCAAAATCGCCGTTTATATATACCCAAGGTCACTAAAGGCGAATTCGGAGGGAGTAACAATTGCGGATAGGGTTTGGTTATGACGTGCACCGTTTGGTGGCGGACAGGCCGTTGGTGCTAGGCGGGGTAAACATACCCTATGAAAAAGGGCTTTTGGGGCATTCCGACGCGGACGTGCTGGCGCATGCCGTGATGGATGCCCTATTGGGGGCCGCCGGGGAAGGTGACATCGGCAGGCACTTTCCAGACAGCGATCCGCAATATAAAGGGATCAGCAGTTTGAGCCTGCTGTCCAGAGTTGAGCATATCCTTAACGGAAAAGGGCTGACAGTTGGGAATATCGATTCTGTTATCGTTGCCCAGGCGCCTAAACTGGCGCCTTTCATGAATGAGATGAAAATAAAAATGGCAAAATCTTTGCGTACTGAGCCCTACCGGATAAATGTCAAAGCCACTACCACCGAAGGACTTGGTTTTACCGGCACCGGTGAAGGCATTGCCGCTTACGCGATAGCCCTGGTGTTGCCAGCCCGCTGAATGTGGTGTTATAATAAGCTACAATTATTACACCTACTACGCCGTGATAATCGGCGATATATTATGGGATGAGCATGTTAACAGCTACAAAATAGTTTAATAAAAGTATATAAATAATAATAAATCATTGACACGAACACCTGTTCTATTCTATGATGGATACAGGAGGTGCGTGGCATATGAGTGTTAAGTAAAATTTAGAGAGGAAAAGGTTTCTAAGCAGTTAAATCCGATGATGCGTCGCAAAGACACGCGGTGAAAGTCGGGCGCGGAGGTTAAATCAACCAGGCGGTGGGTAACACCCCCTTCCGGGCAGAACTGTAAAGCCAGGCGGCATGTCTGCCACCCGGAATATGGACGAGAGTCCATAGCTAAGCAGTTGAATCCTGTGAAACTGCCTCCCGTATAGTCGGGCGGGAGAGAAATCTAAATAGATGATTTGTTTAGATTTCAGAAACCAGGAACTGATATTGTCATCCGTTCGTGTGCGGTTTGCGCCCAGTCCTACCGGTCCCTTCCACATCGGCGGGGCGCGCTCGGCGTTGTTTAACTGGCTATTTGCCCGCCGTTACGGCGGTACGTTTATTGTAAGAATAGAAGATACCGACATGGAGCGTTCCACCAAGGAGTCGGAGGAAAATATACTTGCGGCTTTACGCTGGCTCGGCATGGACTGGGACGAGGGAGTGGAAGTCGGGGGACCGCACGGACCTTACCGGCAAACAGAAAGACTCGGTATCTACCGGGAGTATATTGAACACTTGCTGCAAGAAGGTCTCGCTTACCGCTGTTATTGCACAGAGGAAGAACTGGCGGCGGAAAGGGACGCGCTTTTGAAGAAAGGCGAGATGCCCAGATATTTAGGCCGTTGCCGCAACTTGTCCCCGGAAGAACAATCCTGGTTGGAGGCTGCCGGCCGTCAGCCCGTTATACGTTTCCGGGTTCCAGAAGGTAAAGTGGTCAACGTCAATGACTTGGTACGTGGAGATGTGTCTTTCGAGTGCAACGGTATCGGAGACTTTATTATATTAAAGTCTGATGGTATTCCCACCTACAATTTTGCCGTGGTTGTTGACGATCATTTAATGTCGGTGAGCCACGTAATCCGGGCGGAAGAGCACTTGCCGAACACTCCGAGACAGATTTTGTTGTACGAGGCTCTTGGTTGGCCTTCACCTGAATTCGCCCATGTGTCGCTTATTCTGGGGAAAGACCGGAGTAAAATGAGCAAGCGCCACGGCGCTACGGCGGTTGAGCAATATCAGGAAAAAGGGTACTTGCCCGAGGCGTTGGATAACTTTTTGGCTCTCCTGGGCTGGTCGCCCGGGGGTGAAGAGGAAATTCTTACTATTGAAGCTTTAAAACAGCAGTTTTCCCTGGAAAGAGTGGCTAAAAGCCCCGCTGTATTTGACCTTGATAAATTGAACTGGCTGAACGGGCATTATATCCGGCAGGCGCCCTTGGGAGAAATTACGGATTTGGCCATCCCTTATTTAGAAAAAGCCGGGTATATTACGACACCGTTATCGCAGCCAAAATACGAATGGGTTAAAATGGTGGTGGATGCCGTCAGGGAATACCTCACCTGTTTATCGGAGATTACCGGCCATGTAGCTTTCTTTTTTGCGGACATGATTGAGGTGAAAGAGAATGAGGCAAAAGAAATTCTGTCAGGTGAGCAGGTGCCGGCAGTGTTGGCCGCCTTGCGCAATAAAGTGGCCGGCAGCGGTGAGTTGACTAATTCCGAGGCGAAGCTTTTGTTAAAAGAAGTCGGCAAGGAAACCGGTTTCAAAGGCAAGCAGGTGTTTATGCCAGTGCGGGTAGCGCTGACCGGCAGCACCCACGGACCCGAACTCAATCAGGTTATGGTCATCCTCGGCAAAGATAAAATTTATAGCCGCCTTGACAGGGCGTTGGACATGATTTCACGATGAAGCAAATTTGTCAGTAGACAGTAGTCAGTATTCAGTAGTCAGACGACTATGAAGCTTCGCTTCACCATCATATCGATGAAAATTGGTAATGTTTATTTTGAAGGAGAATAAGAGAACGGTTTATCGTCTATCCGGGTGTTTCCGAAGCATAAGATATACGGTTCGTCGTCGCAATTTTGGGGTGTCGCCGTCTTATAACAGCGAACATTGCAGTATATTTCCATAAACGTAGCAAAACGAATAAAATCTGCTATCTAAATATTGTACGGGGTTCTGTTGAAGAATACCGGTATTACCTGATTCTTGCGAAAATATTGGATACAATGATATTTCCAAAAACAAAACTTTAATTTACAAAAAGTTAGTAATTCCTGTAGCATTTGAACGGGTTATTCTGACTACTGGCTACTGAATACTGACTACTGAATTGAAGGAGGCCGGACGATGGAGATTTACAATACCATTACCAGACGCAAGCAGACCTTTCAACCGCGGGAACCCGGCAAGGTAGGCATATATGTCTGCGGTCCCACTACCTATAACTACATTCACCTCGGCAACGCGCGGCCGTTGGTTTTTTTTGACACTGTCCGACGGTATTTGAAACATAAAGGCTACGACGTGACATATGTACAAAATTTTACCGATATGGATGACAAGATTATTAAGCGTGCCGGGGAGGAAGGGATGAATCCCCCTGACCTGGCAAGTAAGTATATCTCTGAATTTTTTAAGGACGCGGATAATCTGAATGTTTGGCGCGCGGATAAAAACCCGAAAGTAACCGAGCATATCCCGGATATCATCGATATGGTGGATAAGCTGGTGCAAAACGGGACGGCTTATGTGGTTGACGGCGACGTTTATTTTGAAGTGCGGAAATTCGCCGGTTATGGCAAACTGTCCGGCCGGAGCCTTGAGGATATGCAGGCCGGGGCGCGTGTCGACGTGGACGAGCGGAAACGTGATCCGATGGACTTCGCCCTTTGGAAGTCCGCCAAACCTGGCGAACCGTCATGGGACAGCCCTTGGGGGCCTGGACGGCCGGGTTGGCATATTGAATGTTCCGCCATGTCGCTGAAATACCTTGGCTCAAACTTCGACATCCACGGGGGCGGGTTTGACCTGGTTTTCCCACACCACGAGAATGAAATAGCCCAGAGTGAAGCGGCCACTGGCGAGCCTTTTGTCCGCTACTGGATGCATAACGGTTTTATCACTGTAAATGAGGAGAAAATGTCCAAGTCTCTCGGGAACTTTTTCCTGGTGCGTGATATTTTGGGGAAATATCCTGGGGAACTGGTCCGGTTCTTTTTGTTGTCCACTCATTACCGGAGCCCGCTGGACTTTGATGATGAAAAACTTTCCGCTGCCGGGCGGGGGCTGGAGAGGATCAAGACCGGCTTACGTTTACTGTCCGAAGCCCTGAGCAAACCCCGGAAAGAAGGGGATACGCTGGTGTCAGCGGAGCTCGGCGCCGCGCTGGATTCTCTAAAAAGCTCGTTTGAAGCCGCGATGGACGATGACTTTAACACTGCCCTGGCCATTAGTGTTATTTTTGACCTCACCAGAGAAGTGAACACCGCCGTCCAGCGGTTGGGAGGGACATTGTCACCTTCGGACCGCGAGGTTCTGCTGAAAGCGAAGGAATTATTCATCTCGTTTAACGATGTGATCGGTATTTTCAAGGTTGACAAAAACACGGGTGATATAATCCTGGATAATGTGCCGGATGACAGCGCCGGGCTGGTCGAAGGGCTGATCAACCTGGTTATTGAGGTGCGGCAGGAAGCCCGCAAAAAGAAGGATTGGGCTTCAGCCGACCGGATCAGGGATGGGCTTAAAGAACTTGGCGTTATTCTGGAGGATACCCCGCAGGGAGTTCGTTGGAAAAAGCAGGGATAGGATTGCTGTTAAGCTTAACGGATATTGGAATTGGTCAGGTCGAACGCCCCGGTGAACTGCCGGCGCTGGTCCTGGCTTATGTAGGGGACGCTGTTTATGAACTGGCAGTGCGCAGCCATCTTGTCGGGCGCGGTGCTGTTAAAGTAAACCGGCTGCACAAAGAAGCGGTTAAATATGTAAATGCCATGGCGCAAGCCCGGGTGTTGCGCGCCCTGGAAGGAAGACTTACCGAAGAAGAAGCGTCAATATCACGCCGCGGCCGGAACGCAAAATCACCCCACATTCCACGTAGCGCCGGGGTAATCGAATACCGGCAAAGCACTGCTCTGGAATGCCTGATCGGTTACCTCTATTTGAAAGGAGATACCGCCCGGCTCGGCGAGATCATTAAAGCGGCACTGGAAGCAGCGGGCGAAGAAGTGCCATGGGAGAGTGAATAAGCTTGAATAAAAATTATGTCGGTGAAGGTAAGGTTCAGCTTATTGCCGGCGGGGGTAAGATTTATACAGATATTGCTGCCAGGTTTGTTGGTTCTGAGAAATCCTTAGATGAGATTATCGCCAGGCCTTACTCTAAGGAATTGGTTCTAAGAATTGTGAACAGCGGGCATAAAGCAGCTGTTGAATTTGATTATTTTATTTTTGGAATAGAGGGTTTTGCCAGGGTCACAGAAATTCAGCTGGTCAGAAAAAGAATAGCTTCGTACATGATTAAAACCGGACGTTTGAATAAAGATGGAAAAAGATCGTTCGATATCGTTATACCAAAAAATATTGAGAATAACAGAGTTAGCTATAAGTTGCCGGTAGGGGCGTTAACTCTAACTGATGGAACGCCCTTGCAAAATTATCTGCCTGATGAAGTAGTCGAACTAAACTATAATATTGGTGTGGATGAAATTCTGGATATGATAGAAAATTGGTACGAGGCCGGAGTAAGAGATGGTTTTCCGGAAGAGGACTTGAGGTACTTAAAACCACAAGCGACAGAATTCAAAGCAATAATAGGCATGAACGCGCATGCATTATCAGACTGGTTCAGTATTCGTTGTTGTAAAAGAGCGCAAGATGAAATTAGGGATTTGGCAAATAAAATGTTAGCGCTTTGTAAAGCGGCGGCGCCTGACTTATTTATTAATGCCGGGCCAAATTGTAAGGTTTTGGGCTATTGTCCCGAAAATGAAATGCAGCATCAAGACTGCCGGGGGAAGGTTATAATTAAAGCTGAAGCGATGAAATTACTAAAGGAAGCTAGGATAAAAAAATAAGTATTCAGGAGTCAGGAGTCAGGAGTCAGAATAACTAAAAAAGATTAAGAAATTTTTTATTCTGACTCCTGACTTCTGAATTCTGACTACTGATTAAGGAGAGAGTCACCTGGACGACATTATAGCGGGCCGCAACCCGGTGCGTGAAGCGCTGCGGGGCGGCAGGCCGATTAATAAGATATTGATGTCTAAGGAAAGTAATTCGGGACCCTTGCAGGAAATTTTTGCTTTAGCCAGGGGTAAAGGCATCCTTGTGCAAAAGGTGGAAAAACAAGGGCTGAATAAGTTTGTATCGGAAACCTCTCATCAGGGAGTTATCGCTTTGGTATCGCCCAAGGCTTATGTGGCGGTCGAAGACATCATAGAGGCGGTACAGCCGGGCGAGGAGCCTTTTTTAATCCTGCTTGATGAAATCAGCGATCCCCATAATCTGGGGGCGATCCTGCGTACAGCGGATGCAGCGGGTGCGCATGGGGTGATTATCCCGCGTCGCCGTTCTGCCCCGTTAACGCCCACCGTGGCCAAATCGTCCGCCGGTGCAATTGAATATGTGCCTGTGGCCAGGGTTGCAAACATTGCCCAAACAATCGAAACCTTGAAAAAAAGAGGGATTTGGCTCATCGGGGCTGATGCGGGCGGTCAGGAGCTTTACTGGGATGTCCGGCTGGACGGGCCGCTCGCGCTGGTGATTGGCGGTGAGGATAAAGGCCTGGGCCGGTTAGTGAAGGAAAAGTGCGATATCTTAGTGCGGTTACCGATGTCGGGCCAGGTTAATTCGTTAAACGCTTCCGTTGCTGCCGCCCTGCTTGCCTACGAGGTAGTCCGGCAGAGGAGAAAGGCCTTGGAGCATGCAGGAGTATCTCATAGTTGACGGCTATAACATAATATTCGCCTGGCCTGAATTTGAAAAATTCAAGGAATCAAGTCTTGATCATGCCAGGTCAAAACTTGTGGCAATTTTAGCCAATTATTCGCCGCTCTCCGGGCAAAAGGTTGTAGTAGTCTTTGACGCTTATCAGCAAAAAAATATTACCGGCAAAGCGGAATTTATCGACGGTGTGGAGGTTGTTTATACGCAGCATGGAGAGACGGCAGACACTTTAATTGAGCGGTTGGCCGGAGATCTCTCAAAAGACGGCTTGGTTTATGTGGCCACTTCGGACTGGGCGGAGCAGGGGATTATATTTGGCCGGGGAGCTTATCGCATTACCCCCGGTGAGTTGCGAATGCAAGTTAACCATGTCAAACAGGAAAACGAAGAACTATGGTCAGAGTCTAAACCGGTGGACAGTTATCTGGAGAACCGGCTATTAGAAAAGGTTCGCTTGAAATTGGAAAAGTGGCGAAGAGAAAAGGGGTAACCGTCAATGTTAGGCTTGTTTAATTTTCCTTGACGAGTTTCCGCCCCTTCGCTATAATAGTATGGTAAAGGAACGGGAAAACTAAATAGTTTTGATGCCTTAACCAGTGGAAATAAAAGATAGTTCCGGGTTATTAGCCCGGACTTTATTATCAGATAAGGGAGAGGTTTTTTGTTTTTTACCGTCGGTAAAAGAGACAGAGCGGGGGGATAATGTGAGTCTTCAAGCCCAAAGGGAAATTCTGAACGTGTATCAGCTAAGCGTTGATGAGGAGGTAGTGGAGTTTGCCCGTGAAGGTGACGATGACGCGCTGGAATTTTTAATTAATAAATACAAAAATTTTGTCCGGGCAAAAGCTAGATCCTACTTCCTAATCGGGGCAGACCGGGAGGATATCATCCAAGAGGGCATGATTGGTTTGTATAAAGCTATCAGGGACTTCCGGGCGGACAAGCTCTCATCTTTTCGCGCTTTTGCCGAGTTGTGCATAACAAGGCAAATTATCACCGCTATCAAAACAGCGACCAGGCAAAAGCATATCCCCTTAAATTCCTACGTTTCTTTAAATAAACCTATCTATGATGAAGACTCTGACCGTACTTTGCTGGACATCATTTCCGGTTCTAAGATTGCTGACCCTGAAGAATTAATTGTATCCAAAGAAGAATTTGATAATATAGAGGAAAAAATGGGTGAAATCCTGAGTTCGCTGGAATGGAAAGTATTGATGTCCTATCTTGAAGGAAAATCATACCAGGAAATAGCCGAAGACTTAAAACGTCATGTTAAGTCCATTGATAATGCTTTGCAACGGGTTAAGCGAAAATTGGAGCGCTATCTGGAAAAGCGCGAAGTGTGAATCAAATAATTAATTATCTAACCAATATCTAACTAAATAATGATTTACTCCTTTTGCCTGTATTTCCGGTTTTGAGTAGATTCTGCCGGGGTGGGAGGGGTTTTGTTGTTTTGCCCGCATGGTATTGACAGCAGTAAGATTATCACTTATAATGTTTATTGTGTCACTGCCGGCGTAGCTCAATTGGCAGAGCAGCTGATTTGTAATCAGCAGGTTGCGGGTTCGAGTCCCATCGCCGGCTCCACAAATGCTGATTTCAAGTTAGTTATTATCGCGGGGTAGAGCAGCTGGTAGCTCGTCGGGCTCATAACCCGAAGGTCAGGGGTTCAAATCCCCTCCCCGCAACCAGATGAGATATCTCGCAGCGATTGCGAGGTTTTTTATTTTAAGCAATTCGGGAGATCAACATGAGCACTGATTTAATCGTTAGGATTTTAAAAAAGATACCTTTTTTCGAAGGCCTGGATGCCCGGACATTGGAATTCTTTGCCCGCTGTGCGACCCTTATAAAGGTGAAAAAGGGCGAAATGATTTTTCGGGAAGGTCAAACTAGTGACAAGATGTATATCATTGTGCAGGGAAAGGTGGAAATTTCCAGGACCGGCAAGGATGGACAAGTAAGAATATTAGCCCAGTTGGAGCACCCGGATATGCTGGGTGAAATGACTTTGCTTGACGGAAAGCCCAGATCGGCCACAGCGATAGCTGGGGAAGATAGTATCTTATTTAGTTTGTCCCGGCAGGATTTTCAAATTTTCTTAAAATCTAATTTTCCCGTGGCCTTAAAGATCATCGAAACACTAAGTCTGAGGTTGAGGACCGCTGACGAACAGCTGGGACAGAGCTGATAGCGGTCAGCCTTTTTATCGCTGGGGCTTGACATATGTTTCTGAATTATGCTAAACTACGGTATGCGGCTAAGCGAGAGTTGAAGTTTATGAAAAAAAATAGCTGCTAAATTTTTGCCACTATAGCTCAGTAGGTAGAGCGCATCCTTGGTAAGGATGAGGTCACCGGTTCAATCCCGGTTAGTGGCTCCAAAAACGGAAACAAGAGGTCAGAGGTCAGAAGTCAGATTAAGAAAGAAATCGTTTAAAGACGATTTCCAATAAACAATCTGATATCCGACATCGGACATCCGACTACTGATAAGGCGGCGTAGCTCAGCTGGTTAGAGCACACGGTTCATACCCGTGGTGTCCGGGGTTCAAGTCCCTGCGCCGCTACCAATGAAGAGAAGCCAGTGATATGATCACTGGTTTTTGTTTTTATGAACAAAGGTCGCCAAAGGCAAATTTATTCCTTATCACTTGCTAAGAAAGGTCAGCGAAGTCTGATTTGCTGATGATAATCAAGCGTATGGTATAAATAGGCAGAAAGATTGTTAAAATAAGACTAGGTGCCCGGGGAAACTATTGACATGACAATTTAATTGTGATAAATTCAGTAAGGTTAATTCTCAAAAAGGTGCAGAATTTTTTTTTAGTTTTGGGGGAGGTGGCTTTAGTGAGAGTAGGAGTTACATTAGCATGTACTGAGTGTAAACGTAGAAATTACACCACTATGAAGAACAAGAAAAACGATCCCGGCAGGATCGAAATGAAGAAGTACTGCAGGTTTTGCCAGACCCATACCTTGCACAAGGAAACAAGGTAGGAACGGTTATCTTTTGGAATACTAGCCGCATTCTGGTCTGATGGTATACGCCGGTATTATTTCAGGTCGGGCGCGTTTTAGATAAAAGTTAAGGATGTGGCGTTATATGGCCTTAATGAAGAAACAGGATAACAATAATAAAAAAGAATCGTACAAAAAAGAAACCAACCTGAAAGAAGCGTCAAAAAAAACCCTTGCAGATAGTAAAGAAAAGAAAGTGTTGGTAAAAAAAGATTCCGGTAAGGTTGTCGCTAAGAAAGACAGGGTGAACCGGGTCGAACAGATAAAGAAGTTTGCGCGGGGAGTAATGAATGAGTTAAAAAAGGTCCATTGGCTAAATGGCCGTGAGGTTGTTATATACACTTCGGTAGTATTGTTGGCGGTTTTATTTGTAGGTTGCTTAATTTGGTTGTTCGATTCAGTGTTGAGTGTGGTCCTGAAACTGATAATGCAAAGATAATTTTCCTTAAGGGGGTTAGGGACCTAAGGCCAAGAAAAGGGGTCCCTTGTATTTTATGATAAAGAAATGGTATGTTGTACATACCTATGCCGGCTATGAAAATAAGGTAAAAGCAAACCTCGAAAAACGGATCGATTCCATGGGGATGGAAGAAAAGATTTTCCGTATACTCGTGCCGATGGAAGATGAAGTTGAAATAAAAGACGGTAAAAAGAAGATCTCCAAGCGAAAAGTTTTTCCGGGGTATGTGCTGGTTGAGATGTTTATGACTGACGATTCCTGGTATGTCGTGCGCAACACCCCCGGGGTGACAGGTTTTGTAGGTTCAGGCTCAAAACCTATCCCTTTGAATGACGATGAGGCCAGGCAGATTATCAGACAGATGGGAGTTGACGAGCCCCGGACGCGGATTATTCTTTCCGTAGGTGAAAATGTTCGCGTTATATCAGGCCCTTTTGAAAATTTCATCGGGATAATTGAAGATGTCAGCACGGAAAAACAAAAAGTAAGAGTATTAATCTCCATGTTTGGACGGGAGACCCCGGTTGAACTGGATTTTAGTCAGATAGAGAAGACTTCTTAACTTTTGAACAGGAGGTGTAATGCAAATGGCAAAAAAAGTTTCAGCCATAATAAAACTGCAAGTTCCGGCAGGCAAGGCCACCCCGGCGCCGCCGGTGGGTCCGGCTCTGGGACAGCATGGTGTTAATATCATGGCTTTTGTAAAGGAATATAATGAACGTACCGCTTCTCAGGCCGGTCTGATTATTCCGGTTGAGATTACTGTTTTTGAAGATCGTTCCTTTACTTTTGTGACCAAAACTCCGCCCGCGGCTGTCCTGCTTAAGAAAGCGGCAGGGATTGAAACAGCTTCCGGCGAACCAAACCGTAAAAAAGTTGCGAAACTTCCTCTCGCCAAAGTCCGTGAGATTGCTGAAATAAAGATGCCTGACCTTAACGCCGCCAGTATCGAGGCGGCAATGCGGATGGTTGAAGGAACTGCCCGCAGTATGGGTATTGAAATCGTGGAAGGTTGACAAATTAATGTGTATGGCAAGTGGGAGGAAAAATTTCCGCTAAGACCACAAGGAGGAATAATGTTATGCCAAAGCATGGTAAAAAATATTTGAATGCAGTGAAGGAATTTGAACGCAATGCGGTTTATGAACCGGCTGATGCGCTTGAACTGGTAAAAAAAATAGCCCCCGGAAAATTCGATGAAACTGTTGAAGTATCCATCCGGCTGGGCGTGGATCCCCGCCACGCCGATCAGCAGGTGCGTGGCGCGGTTGTACTGCCGCATGGAACAGGTAAAACCCGCACCGTACTAGTGTTTGCAAAGGGTGATAAGGCTAAAGAAGCTGAAGAATCTGGCGCTGATTTTGTAGGAGCGGAAGATATGATAGCCAAGATTCAACAAGAAGGTTGGCTGGGATTTGATGTAGCTATTGCAACCCCGGATATGATGAGCACTGTAGGCAAATTGGGGCGGATTCTGGGGCCCCGCGGCCTGATGCCCAATCCAAAAACCGGAACCGTTACCTTTGACATCACCAAAGCCGTACAAGAAGTAAAGGCTGGTAAAATAGAGTACAGGGTAGATAAAGCGGGCATTATTCACGCCCCGATCGGCAAAGTTTCTTTCAGCGTCGAAAAGCTCCAGGAAAACCTGCGCACTTTGATGGACGTCCTGAACAGGGCTAAACCTGCCTCTGCTAAAGGTCAGTATCTCAAAGGCATTTCTCTGTCATCTACTATGGGACCTGGAATCAAGGTTAATACTCAAAAAGCTTCTTTCTAGCGTTCTATATGAAGTTATAGATATTGTGTAATCCTATGGACTTGCATGAGGGGCGATTTTAAGGCCTGATTAAAAGAGAGAACCCTCGGAATAGCCGAGGGAACGTACAACTCAATAATAAGCTGTGGACAGCCGGTGCGTTTGCATAATGGCCCGAAAGCCGCCGGCCGAGGCCTATCTCTTTACTGCGTATAAATTACGAGGCCTCTGTGTTTTGTCCACAGAGGCCATTTTGGTTGTGAGTCGTTGGTCGTTGGTCGTTTAGATTGTTTGTTGGAATTCGCCTTGCGAATTCCTTCTATCCCAACCACCAACCACTAACCACCAACCGCCAAGAGGGGAGGTGTTATCAAAGAGTGCCTATCTCAAAAGCAAAAAAAGATGAAATTCTTTTAGATTTAAAAGAAAAATTTGAGGGATCTACAGTATCGATCTTTGCTGATTACCGTGGTTTGAATGTCAGCGAGGCGACGAAGCTGCGCCGGAAACTCCGGGAAGCGGGTTGTGAATTCAAGGTGGCAAAGAATACCTTGACCGGCTTGATGGTTAAACGTCTTGGCATTGAAGGTATTGAACCATACCTGGAGGGTCCTGTGGCGATTGCCTTTGGAAAGGATCCGGTGGCGCCGGCCAAAATACTTGCCGATTTTATCCGTGAGACTAAAAAAATGGAGATTAAGGCTGGTATTCTGGAAGGAAAGGTAATTGACGCCAGGGGTATTAAAAATCTGGCTGATTTGCCCCCGCGTGAAGTTCTTCTGTCTAAAGTGCTGGGCGGCATGCAGTCTCCGCTTTATGGTTTTGCAAGTGTGCTTCAAGGTACTATCCGTAGTTTTGTTTACACACTGGAAGCAGTTCGCAAACAGCGCGCAGGTGAAGCTTAGTTGGATTTTATTTTGATAAAAAAGACTTATTATTGAAAGGTAGGTTACGTAAATGTCCAAGGTGCAAGAAATTCTTGAAGCAGTAAAAGGTATGACTGTTCTGGAGTTATCTGAATTAGTCAAAGCTTTTGAGGAGGAATTCGGCGTGAGCGCAGCCGCTCCGGTGGCTGTTGCAGCCGCTCCCGGGGCCGCTCCGGCGGCAGCCGCTGAAGTGGAGGAACAGACAGAATTTGATGTAATCCTTACCGCCGTTGGCGACAAAAAGGTTAATGTGATTAAGGTGGTCAGGGAAATCACCACACTTGGCCTGAAAGAAGCGAAAGATCTGGTCGACGCGGCGCCGAAAGCCGTCAAGGAAAAGATTAATAAACAAGAGGCTGAGGAAATAAAAGCCAAGCTTACCGATGCCGGCGCCACTGTGGAAATCAAGTAGGCAGCCAGATGCGATAATCCGAAAAGGGGCCTCCGGCCCCTTTTTTAGTGGAATCCAACAATTATGAGGCCGAACATGAGCCGTGTTGTATGTCCAAAGGTCACAGAAAGGTTCAGTAAATTAGTTCTCTTTTTTATCAAATAATACCTTGACAAACATAATTTGATATGCTAAAATTACAAAATGTCATTAAAAATTGTAGTATATCTATGTATTGGATTATAATTTATGATGGCGCATAAAATCTATGTAAAATAATGTATTTTTTCATTATTTTGGCAATAATATTTAAGATAGTCTGATTTTGTATAAAGCGAGGTATTGTAAAGAAAACAAAGCCTTGCTTTTCATTGTCTCGGTTTAAACGTGTAGCAAAATCCCTCTTGGGATTTGTGAGTAATAGGACACGCTAGCGGTTTTTCAGTGCTGTTTTTTGCTAACTGGCCGGTAGTAGCGCCCATGGAAAAGTAATCGGTACAAGTATTCTTCTTATTTTGAGACGGGGGTGTGAGGCGCTAGATGATTTATCCCGAGAAGGTGGGGGGCAGGGGCCGAAAGAGTTTCGCTAAGCTAAAAGAGGTTCTTGAACTGCCTAACCTTATTGAGGTCCAGCGCAATTCCTACGATTGGTTTTTAAAAGAGGGGTTAAGAGAGGTTTTCCAGGATATATCTCCCATACAGGATTTTACCGGAAACCTCGTTCTTGAGTTTTTAGATTATACCCTCGGCGATCCAAAATACTCGGTGGAGGAGTGTAAAGAGAGGGACGTGACCTTTGCCGCGCCTTTACGGGTCAAGGTGCGTCTAATCAATAAAGAAACCGGGGAGGTCAAAGAACAGGAAGTCTTTATGGGAGATTTCCCCTTGATGACCGAAAAGGGCACTTTTATCATCAACGGAGCTGAGCGTGTGATTGTAAGCCAGTTAGTCCGTTCACCCGGTGTTTATTTTAATGAAATTATTGATCCAACCGGAAAAAAACTTTACACGGCCACGATAATACCTAACCGGGGCGCTTGGCTGGAATTTGAAACTGATATTAATGACCATGTCTTTGTTAGGATTGACCGTACCAGGAAAATATTGGCCACTGTTTTGGTGCGCGCGCTCGGTTACAGCACCAATACAGTGATTAACGAGCTTTTTAACGGTGATAAAAGTATTCAGGAAACCTTGTCCCGGGATAATTGCGATTCCGAAGAAGAGGCGCTGGTAGAAATCTACAAGCGCTTGCGCCCTGGGGAACCGCCAACAGTTGAAAGCGCGAAATCGCTTTTGGAAGCGCTCTTTTTTGATCCTAAACGCTATGATTTGGCTAATGTCGGCCGTTATAAGATTCAAGAAAAACTGCAGCATGGCATTCTTTACCGTTACGGCGAAAACGCCAAAGGGGAAACAGATTTTGATCCTTATTTAAAAAAGGAATTGCCTAAAGAACGTGAATTCATAAGAGAGTTGACCAGGGAAGACATTATTGAGACAATCAGGTACTTGCTGGGTTTGGTGAATTCCGAAGGCCACGTGGACGATATCGATCACCTTGGTAACCGGCGTTTGCGTTCAGTTGGCGAGTTGTTGCAGAACCAGTTCAGGATTGGTTTGTCCAGAATGGAGCGGGTAGTCCGAGAGAGAATGACAATTCAGGATGTAGACGTGATTACGCCGCAGGTATTGATTAACATTCGCCCGGTGGTTGCCGCCATTAAAGAATTCTTTGGGTCGAGTCAATTGTCGCAGTTCATGGATCAGACCAACCCGCTTGCCGAGCTTACCCATAAGAGACGTCTTTCCGCCCTTGGACCGGGTGGTTTGTCGCGGGAACGGGCGGGTTTTGAGGTGCGTGACGTTCATAATTCACACTATGGCCGGATGTGTCCGATTGAAACACCTGAAGGTCCCAACATCGGCTTGATCGGCTCGCTCAGCACCTATGCCAGGATCAACCCGCTTGGTTTCATTGAAACGCCTTATCGCAAAGTCGATAAAAATAATAAACGGGTTACCGACGAAATAGTTTATCTCACCGCCGATAAAGAAGAAGGTTACGTCATAGCCCAGGCCAACGCGCCTTTGGATGAAGAAGGTCGTTTTCAGGAAAACCGGGTCAACGCCCGATCCCCTGAAATCGTGGTAGTTCCCGCTGACCGGGTGGATTTCATGGATGTGTCGCCAAAACAGGTCTTCAGTATTGCGACGGCGCTAATTCCGTTTCTTGAGCACGATGACGCAAACCGGGCCTTGATGGGAGCAAACATGCAACGCCAGGCCGTGCCTTTATTAAAAACACAGGCGCCCCTGGTCGGCACCGGGATTGAATATAAAGCCGCCAGGGATTCCGGTGTGGTGGTAATTGCCAAAAATCCGGGTGTCGTCGGGCAAGTGACCGCAAACGACATTATTATTCAGACTGATGCCAGGTATGAGGGAACATGGCCTTACGATATATCAACCGAAACAAAGGAACCGTTGGCTAATAAAGGCGATATAATTACCGAAGCGGCGGTAGAACTGCTGAAGAAAAAAGGTTTGCTGGAAGAAATCACTACCCATTCGAGACAAACTATGTACCGGCTGAAAGTGTATAATGTTCCAGTTTCACAAGTTATGGATGAAAAGAAATACCATGTGCCTGAAATTAAAGAAATTAAAGCCTTGAATGATATTTATGCGCCTGAAACCGCAGAGATTCTCATTAAAAAAGATGAAAAAATAAGCAAAGGGAGTTTAGATCGTCTGGATCAGGCCGGAGTCAAGGTCCTTTCGGTAACAGTTGGTTTGAATCTGGTTTACCGGCCACCGGGCACTGATAGATACAAATTATTGAAGTTTACTCGCTCCAACCAGGGCACATGTATCAACCAAAAGCCCATTGTACAGCTAGGTGAACGTGTGGAAGCGGGACAGGTTATAGCCGACGGCCCTTCCACCGACTACGGCGAACTGGCGCTTGGCAGGAATATTCTGGTAGCCTTTATGCCCTGGGAAGGTTATAATTATGAAGACGCTATACTTGTAAGTGAGAAAGCGGTAAAAGAGGACTTCTTTACTTCGATTCATATTGAAGAATATGAATGTGACGCCCGCGATACCAAGTTGGGCCCCGAGGAGATTACCAGAGATATTCCCAATGTAGGCGAGGAGATTTTAAAAGACCTGGACGCGCGGGGGATTATCCGGACAGGTGCGGAAGTGCGGCCGGGTGACATTCTAGTCGGCAAGGTAACACCAAAAGGGGAAACTGAATTAACCGCCGAGGAACGTCTCTTGCGTGCTATATTTGGTGAAAAAGCGCGGGAGGTAAGGGATACTTCTCTTAGGGTGCCGCATGGTGAAGCAGGTAAAATTGTCGATGTGAAGGTTTTTTCTAGAGATAACGGAGATGAACTGCCGCCTGGCGTGAACCAGTTGGTGCGGGTTTATATAGCCCAAAAAAGGAAAATTTCTGAAGGCGACAAGATGGCCGGCCGCCACGGTAATAAAGGTGTTATTGCCCGTATCCTGCCGGAAGAGGATATGCCTTTTCTGCCGGACGGCACACCGATAGAAATTGTTCTGAACCCATTGGGCGTGCCTTCCCGGATGAATATAGGGCAGGTTTTGGAGGCGCACCTTGGATGGGCCGCTAAGGCGCTTGGTTATCATGTGGCCACGCCGGTGTTTAATGGAGCCTCGGAAAAAGATATTCTTGATAAATTGAAAGAAGCAGGACTGTCGGAAAACGGTAAGATGACGTTGTACGACGGGCGCACTGGAGAGCCTTTTGACAATCCGGTGACAGTGGGTTACGTATATATGCTTAAACTCGCCCACCTGGTAGACGACAAGATTCACGCGCGTTCCACCGGACCTTACTCTCTGGTTACCCAACAGCCGCTGGGCGGCAAAGCCCAGTTTGGCGGACAGCGTTTCGGTGAGATGGAAGTGTGGGCGTTGGAGGCTTATGGTGCGGCCTATACTTTGCAAGAGATCCTGACCGTAAAATCTGACGACGTGGTGGGACGGGTAAAAACTTACGAGTCCATCGTTAAAGGCGAAAATGTGCCTGAGCCAGGTGTCCCTGAGTCCTTCAAGGTACTGATAAAAGAGTTGCAGAGCCTTGGACTGGACGTCAGGGTATTATCCGAAGACGACCGGGAAATCGAAATTAAGGAAGTTGAAGAGGATATCACTGAAACCGCGAAAGAACTGGGTATAGACATACAGCAAGAAGAATTGCCTGAAGTCGTTAGTGACGAAGATTACGACGGCGATATAGATGAAGAAGAGTTTAATGATGATTATCAGGAAGATGATTTCGAACTGGAAGATGAGTAGCTCCTGAAGGAGGGATTCTTTTGCTGGAATTAAATAATTTTGACCGTATTCGTATCGGCCTGGCATCTCCCGAGCAAGTCATTAGCTGGTCCAGCGGCGAGGTTAAAAAACCTGAAACAATCAACTACCGTACTTTGAAACCGGAAAGGGACGGGTTGTTCTGTGAGCGTATTTTTGGGCCGACCCGTGACTGGGAATGTCACTGTGGCAAATATAAGCGTGTCCGCTACAAGGGAGTGGTTTGCGACCGGTGCGGAGTAGAGGTGACCCGTTCCAAAGTGCGCCGGGAGCGCCTCGGTCATATCAAACTTGCCGCTCCGGTTTCACATATATGGTATTTTAAAGGTATTCCCAGCCGGATGGGTCTGTTGCTGGATATGTCCCCACGCGCTTTGGAAAGGGTATTATATTTTGTTTCATATATTGTGACTGATCCCGGCGATACCGGGTTAATCAAGAAGCAGTTGCTTACCGAAACGGAGTACCGGGAAAACAGGGAAAAATACGGCAACACTTTTAAAGCGAGCATGGGTGCTGAAGCCATTAAAGTTCTTTTGGAGGAAATTGATCTGGAGGAACAGGCTAAAGAGCTTCGCCAGGAATTGAGAGACGTTACCGGCCAGCGTAAAATCAGGGCAATCAGGCGTCTGGAAGTGGTGGAAGCTTTCCGCAAGTCAGGAAACCGGCCCGAGTGGATGGTGCTGGATGTTGTTCCGGTTATTCCTCCCGAGCTTCGCCCGATGGTTCAGCTGGATGGCGGACGTTTTGCCACGTCCGACTTGAATGATTTATACCGCAGGGTGATTAACCGCAACAACCGTCTAAAAAGATTGCTGGATCTCGGCGCTCCGGATATTATTGTCAGAAATGAAAAAAGAATGCTCCAGGAGGCTGTTGATGCCCTGATTGACAACGGTCGCCGGGGTAGGCCGGTTACAGGCCCGGGCAACCGCCCGTTGAAATCGCTGAGCGATATGCTGAAAGGAAAGCAAGGCCGTTTTCGCCAGAACCTTCTGGGCAAACGGGTTGATTACTCCGGCCGCTCAGTTATAGTCGTCGGTCCGAATCTGAATATCCACCAGTGCGGCTTGCCTAAAGAAATGGCTATTGAGTTGTTTAAGCCTTTTGTCATGAAACGCCTGGTGAATGACGGTCATGCCCATAACATAAAAAGCGCTAAACGCATGGTTGAGAGAGTGCGTCCGGAGGTTTGGGATGTGCTTGAAGATGTTATCAGCGAACATCCTGTTCTGCTTAACCGTGCTCCAACCTTGCACCGCTTGGGCATCCAGGCTTTCGAACCAACGCTGGTGGAGGGAAAGGCCATTCAGATCCACCCGATGGTTTGTACCGCTTATAACGCTGACTTCGACGGCGACCAAATGGCCGTGCACGTGCCCCTGTCCGCGGAAGCGCAATCCGAGGCCAGGTTGCTGATGCTTTCATCGAATAATATTTTGAACCCTAAGGACGGCCGCCCGGTAGCCATACCTACTCAGGACATGGTTTTAGGCATCTACTACCTAACTTCGGAAGAGCCCGGAGTAAAGGGTGAAGGAAAGTTTTTTAAAGACAGTGAAGAGGCTGTAATGGCTTATTACAACGATGTTATTTCGCTGCATGCCAGGATAAAAGTGCGGATGCCCGACAGAAGCATGCTTGAAACTACTGTCGGCAGGGTTATTTTTAATGAGGTTATACCTCCTGAATTAGGTTATATTAACCAGATAGCGGATAAAAAAGTGCTGAGCCGGATTGTTGATGAATGTTACCGGCAACTGGGTTTCTCGGCTACCACCAAATTGCTTGACGGAATTAAAAAGCTCGGTTTTACTTTTGCCACTAGGGCGGGAGTCACCATTGGCATTCAAGACATAACAATTCCGGAACAGAAAAAAGAAATTCTCAGAGATGCCGAAAAACAGGTTGAAAAAGTCGAGTTGCAGTACCGTCGTGGCTTGATTACGGAAGATGAGCGGTACCGGAAAGTGATTGGGATATGGAACGACGCGACGAAAAATGTTACCGACGCGCTGGTTGAAACGCTTAACCGGTTCAACCCGGTTTATATGATGGCCAATTCCGGCGCCCGCGGAAATATCCAGCAGATCCGCCAGCTTGCCGGGATGCGTGGTTTGATGGCCGATCCTTCCGGCCGGATTATCGACCTGCCGATCAAGGCGAACTTCCGGGAAGGCCTTACCGTTTTGGAATACTTCATTTCTACTCACGGCGCCAGGAAAGGTTTGGCTGATACGGCGCTGCGCACGGCTGACTCCGGCTACCTGACCCGCCGTTTAGTGGACGTCGCCCAGGATGTGATTGTCAGGGAAATTGACTGCGGCACTTCGCAGGGCATTACAGTTGAGGAGATTAAAGACGGCACCGAAGTTATTGAAAAGATTGAAGACCGGATTATCGGAAGGGTAGCGATTGAGGATATCAAGGTGGAGATAGACGCCGGCGACGAGCTGGAAGAGGACATTATCATGCCGGCGACCGGTGAGGTGCTGGTGCGAAAACACACAATTATTGATCAGGAGCATTTGAATAAAATACGGCAGGCCGGCGTCGCCTTGCCGCAAAGGACCCTGGTACGCGCTGATGAAGAAATCACTGAAGAACACGCTGATCGAATTGTTAGAGCAGGTATAAAAAAAGTAAAGATTCGTTCCGTTTTAACCTGTAAGACCCGTTATGGCGTATGCATCAAATGCTACGGACGCAACCTGGCTACCGGCCGCAATGTCGACATCGGTGAGGCCGTTGGCACCATCGCCGCTCAGAGCATCGGCGAGCCGGGCACCCAGCTTACCATGCGCACCTTCCATACCGGCGGCGTGGCCGGGGATGATATTACCCAGGGCTTGCCGCGTGTGGAAGAACTTTTTGAGGCCCGGCGCCCCAAAGGTCAAGCTATCATTGCCGAGGCGGACGGCGTGGTCGAAGTGCGGGAAATTAAAGGACGCAAAGAAATTGAAGTTACCACAGAGGACGGCGAGAAAGCCGTTTATCAAGTGCCTTACGGCGCCCGTCTTAAAATTAAAAACGGCGACCGGGTCGACGCCGGTGACGAGCTGACAGAAGGGTCGGTAAATCCGCATGACCTGCTCAAGATCAAAGGGGTTCAGGGCGTGCAGATTTATCTTCTTCAAGAGGTTCAGCGGGTTTACCGGCTGCAGGGTGTGGATATTAACGACAAGCATATTGAAGTAATGATTAGACAAATGCTGCGGAAAGTTAAACTGGATGACTCCGGTGACACCGACCTGCTGCCGGGTGGTCTGATTGATATATTCGAGTTTGAAGATGAAAATACCCGGATTGAAGCGTTAGGAGGCGAACCCGCCACCGCCAGGGCGGTGCTGCTGGGGATTACCAAGGCTTCTCTGGCTACAGATTCATTTCTGTCCGCCGCATCTTTCCAGGAGACTACCAGGGTGCTTACCGAAGCGGCCATTAAGGGCAAGTTGGACCCGCTTATCGGCCTGAAAGAAAACGTGATCATCGGCAAGCTTATTCCTGCCGGCACGGGGATGTCCCGCTACCGCAACATCAGTATCAGTATATTAGATGAAGAAGGCATGGAAGATCAGGATTATGAAAGTGATGAAGATATCCTCGAAAGTGATCAAGTGCAGGATGATTTTCTGACGACGACTACTGTATAGCTCTACTTGAGGGTCAGTAGTCAGTAATCAGTAGTCAGTATTCAGTAGTTGGAATGGGAGAACGGTTTTATCGTCACCGCGGCATTCTGAATTCTGACTACTGAATTCTGAATGCCTGAACAGTACAATATTGACAATGGCATCTTGTGGTGATAAGATACTAAAGTGTCCGGATTTCAGGGGGTTAAGCTGTTATGGCTTATGAGTTGCTGCTATCAGCGCGAAAAAAAACCGTAGGCGCTAAACAGACATTGAAAGCCATTGAGCGGGGGCAGGCCAAAGTGGTATATATAGCTCAAAACGCTGACAAGCATGTGGTCGAACCAATCTTCCGGATTTGCGCTTCAAAGGGTATCCGAGTAATCCAGGCAGAATCCATGCAGGCGCTGGGAAAGGCCTGTGGTATTGAAGTACGCTGTGCTTCTGCGGCTGTTATTGAGGAATAAATTTTGTATGATTAGAGCCGGGAAGGAGGTGTTTTATAAGTGCCAACTATTAGCCAACTGATCCGAAAGGGCAGGGAGGAAATTATTAAAAAGTCTACCGCGCCGGCTCTAAAGGAGAGCCCTCAGAAACGGGGCGTTTGTACCAGGGTATACACGACTACACCGAAGAAGCCCAACTCCGCTTTACGTAAAGTTGCCCGGGTCAGACTTACCAACGGCATTGAGGTAACCTCCTACATTCCGGGCATCGGGCATAACCTGCAAGAGCACTCGGTTGTTCTGGTGCGCGGCGGCAGGGTAAAGGACATACCGGGTGTCAGATATCATATTGTTCGCGGCTCACTGGATTCCGCAGGCGTTCAGAACAGGAAACGGGGACGTTCAAAATACGGTTCGAAGCGGCCTAAAAAATAAGTGTTGACTATATATTCGTGGCAAAGGGGGGAAATTTTTTGCCGAGAAGAGGGGCTATTGCCAAACGGGAAATCCTACCGGACCCCGTATACCGGAGCAAGGTTTTAACCAAGTTGATCAACCAAGTGATGTTAGATGGTAAAAAAAGTCTTGCCGAGGCGGTTGTCTACGGTGCGTTGGATATAATCCAAGAAAAAACGAGTAAAAACCCGTTAGAAGTATTTGAACAGGCGATGAAAAATATTATGCCGGTGCTTGAGGTAAAGGCCCGCCGGGTTGGTGGGGCTAACTATCAGGTTCCGATAGAAGTGCGGCATGACCGCAGGCAGACGCTGGGCATTCGCTGGCTGACCCGGTATTCCAAGGAGCGGGCCGGCCGGACCATGGCCGAAAAGCTTGCCGGTGAAATTATGGACGCGGCTGCAAATACAGGCGGTTCCGTAAAGAAGAGAGAAGACACTCATAAAATGGCGGAAGCTAATAAAGCATTTGCGCATTACCGGTGGTAAGGGGGAGCTTATGGCGCGTCAGTTTTCGTTGGATAAAATTCGAAACATAGGAATAATGGCACATATTGACGCCGGCAAGACCACCACTACCGAGCGGGTATTGTTTTATACCGGTAAAGTGCATAAAATCGGGGAAGTGCATGATGGCGCGGCAACGATGGATTGGATGGTCCAGGAGCAGGAACGGGGTATTACCATTACTTCCGCGGCGACCAGCTGCCGGTGGCGTGATTACCAGATTAATATTATCGATACGCCAGGGCACGTGGACTTCACTGTCGAGGTAGAACGCTCTCTGCGCGTGCTTGATGGCGCAGTAGCGGTTTTTTGCTCAGTTGGGGGCGTCGAACCACAATCCGAGACAGTATGGCGGCAAGCCGACAAGTATGGTGTCCCCAGGATAGCCTTCATAAATAAAATGGACCGCGTGGGGGCCGACTTTCACCGTGGAGTGAAAATGATTAAAGAGCGTTTAGGCGCTAACCCGGTGGCTTTGCAAATACCCATCGGAATGGAAGATAAATTTCATGGTGTCATTGATTTAGTCAGGAATAAGGCGATTATTTATATTGATGAACTGGGCGTCGACAGTAAGGAGACCGACATCCCGCCGGAGCTTGCTGAAGAAGCGAATATATTTAGAAACAAGTTGATTGAAGCGGTTGCCGAATCTGACGAAAATTTGATGATGAAATATCTTGAAAACGAAGAACTTTCGGAGAAAGATATTCAAGAAGGCATTCGCAAAGCTACTCTGGCTGTGCAGATGATCCCGGTGCTGTGCGGTTCCGCTTTTAAGAACAAAGGAGTGCAGCCTTTGCTGGACGCGATTGTGGATTATTTACCCGCGCCCACGGAAGTGCCTTCCATGCGCGGGGTTGACCCGGAAAGCGGCGAAGAAAAAGAACGGGCGGCGAGCGATGATGAACCTTTTGCCGCTCTGGCCTTTAAAATCATGGCTGACCCTTACGTGGGCAAGTTAACCTTTTTTCGGGTTTATTCCGGTAACTTGCAGTCCGGCTCGTATATCTACAATTCAACCAAGCACAAGCGGGAGAGAATCGGGCGCATTCTGAGAATGCATGCCAACCACCGGGAGGATATCACCGAAGTATTTACCGGTGATATTGTTGCCGCAGTGGGGTTGAAAGCCACCAGCACAGGAGACACCCTGTGTGATGAAAAAGCGCCGATTTTTCTTGAATCTATGGATTTTCCTGAACCGGTCATCCATGTGGCCATCGAACCGAAAACCAAGATGGACCAGGAGAAAATGGGGATTGCCCTACAGAAGCTGGCTGAGGAAGATCCCACCTTCCGGATTAATACCGACCCTGAAACAGGGCAAACGCTGATATCGGGTATGGGTGAATTGCACCTGGAGATAATTATCGACCGGATGCTGCGTGAGTTTAATGTGGAAGCAAACGTAGGGCGGCCGCAGGTTGCTTACAAAGAAACTATCAGGAAAAAGGTCAAGGCGGAAGGTAAGTTTGTCCGCCAGTCAGGCGGGCGCGGCCAGTACGGCCATGTTGTTTTGGAAATTGAGCCGCGGGAGCCGGGCTCCGGATATGAGTTTACCAGCAAAATCATTGGCGGGGTCATCCCCAAAGAGTATATTCCGGCAGTTGACGCGGGCGTTAAGGAGGCCCAGGAAAACGGCGTTTTGGCTGGTTTCCCGATGGTAGACATCGGAGTCACCCTGCTGGACGGTTCTTACCACGATGTGGACTCATCGGAAATGGCGTTTAAGATTGCCGGTTCCATTGGTTTTAAGAATGCCGCCGCAAAAGCCGGCGCGGTTTTGATGGAACCGGTTATGAAGGTGGAAGTCGTGGTGAACGATGAGTATATGGGTGACGTGATCGGCGATGTGAACTCCCGTCGAGGGCGGATCGAGGAAATGGAGCCGCGTAACGGGATGCAGATAATCCACGCGCTCGTGCCGCTGGCGGAGATGTTCGGCTATGCCACCGACCTGCGCTCGCGCACACAGGGACGCGGCACCTACAGCATGCAGTTTAGCCATTATACTGAAGTGCCGCAAAATATCGCAGAAGGAATTATTGCCAGACGGCAAGGGTAAAATATGGGTATCCGGAATCTGGCTTAACAATTGTCAGCAAGTAGGATGAATTGTTTGCAGTTAAAAAATTTAAAGGAGGATAAAACTTATGGCAAAACAAAAGTATGAGCGGACTAAACCCCACGTTAACATCGGCACCATCGGCCACGTTGACCACGGCAAGACCACCCTGACTGCGGCAATCACCATGGTCCTGAATACAGTCGGTCAGGCGACGATTAAAAAGTTCGAAGAAATCGACAACGCTCCTGAAGAGCGTGAGCGCGGCATTACCATTAATACCGCCCACGTCGAATATGAAACCGATAAGAGACACTATGCCCACGTCGACTGCCCGGGCCACGCCGACTACATCAAAAACATGATTACCGGCGCCGCTCAAATGGACGGGGCGATCCTGGTCGTGTCCGCGGCGGACGGCCCGATGCCCCAAACCCGCGAGCATATCTTGCTGGCCCGCCAGGTCAATGTTCCCTACATCGTAGTATACCTTAACAAAGCTGACATGGTCGACGACGCGGAACTTCTGGAATTGGTCGACATGGAAGTGCGTGAATTGCTGACTACTTATGAATTTCCAGGCGATGAAATCCCCATCATTACCGGTTCGGCGTTAAAAGCGATGGAATGCGCCTGTGGCAAGAAAGACTGTGAATGGTGCAAGTCCATCTGGGAGTTGATGGACGCCGTTGATGAGCATGTTCCAACACCTGTGCGGGATACCGACAAGCCTTTCCTGATGCCGGTCGAAGATGTGTTTTCCATTACCGGTCGCGGTACCGTGGCCACCGGCCGGGTCGAGCGCGGCATGGTCAAAGTGCAGGATGAAATCGAGATCGTGGGACTTGCCGACAAGCCCCGGAAGACCGTGGTGACCGGTGTGGAAATGTTCCGGAAGATTCTTGACAGCGGCCAAGCCGGCGACAATATCGGCTGCCTGCTGCGTGGCGTCGATCGGAAGGAGATCGAGCGCGGGCAGGTTTTGGCAAAACCCGGCTCGATCAAGCCGCACAAAAACTTTTCTGCCGAAGTGTTGGTACTGACCAAGGAAGAGGGCGGCAGGCACACACCGTTTTTCAACGGCTACCGTCCCCAGTTTTATTTCCGTACTACCGACGTGACCGGCGTGATCACCCTGCCGGATGGCGTTGAAATGGTAATGCCGGGAGACAACATTAAAGTTGACATCGACCTGATTACCCCGATCGCCATTGAAGAAGGGCTGCGCTTCGCCATCCGTGAAGGTGGCCGCACTGTGGGCGCGGGCGTTGTTACCGGTATTAGGGAGTAGTTTGTATTCGACCAGCTTAATTATTTGTTAGTGCGTTTATGTTGTTATTGGCAAACGCGATGAGGTGAGAGGTTGCCAAATCAGTAGTCAGTAGTCAGTAGTCAGTAGTCAGAATAAATGAAAGATCGCGTAAAGACGATATTAATGGGCAATCAGACTGCCGGCAAGCGACTACAACAAACTACCGGGATGGGGAATTTTCACCGAGAAAGTCCGGCAATCGGGCGAAAAGGAGAGCAGGATATTGATGAAAAGCCAAAAAATCAGGATCAGGCTAAAGGCCTTTGACTATCATATTTTAGACCAGTCGGCGTTGAAAATTGTAGATACCGCGAAAAGGACGGGCGCCTCTGTCGCCGGTCCGGTTCCGCTGCCAACTGAAAAAAATATATATACCATTTTACGTAGCCCTCATGTTAACAAGGACTCTCGCGAACAGTTCGAAATGCGGACCCATAAGCGTTTGATTGACATCATCGAGCCTACCCCGAAAACGGTGGACGCTCTTATGCGGCTAGACCTGCCGGCCGGTGTCGACATTGAAATCAAACTATAGTTGGAAGAAGGAGTAAGATTATTTCCGGTTTAGATAGAGGTAATGTTGAGAACCAGCTCAACCAATTGCCACAGAATTCGGAGGCCGGGGGCAAATGCGGAGCAGTTTTCGTTTCCGGCCTTTGAAAAACGGAGGTGCATTATCTAATGCCAAAGGGTATTCTGGGGAAAAAAGTTGGAATGACACAGGTTTTTACCGAAGTAGGTCTGGCCATTCCGGTCACTGTAATTGAAGCAGGTCCTTGCCTCGTAGTGCAAAAGAAGACCCCGGGAACTGACGGTTACAGTGCGATCCAAATCGGTTTCGGAGAGAAGAGGGAGCGTCTTTTTACTAAACCTCTGAAAGGCCATTTTACCAAAGCCGGCGTGCGGCCGTTGCGCTACCTGCGTGAGTTGAGGGTTGAAGATGCGGATTCATACGAGGTAGGCCAGGAAATTAAAGCTGATATTTTTGCCCGGGGGGAAAAAGTAGATGTGGTTGGTACTAGTAAAGGGCACGGCTTTTCCGGCGGGATCAAACGTCACGGTTTTCACCGCGGCCCGATGGCCCATGGTTCCAAGTACCACAGGCGTCCAGGTTCGCTAGGGGCGAAAGGTCCGGCCCGTGTGTATAAAGGCAGGAAATTGCCGGGGCAATACGGCTCGGAGCGAATAACGGTACAGAACCTTGAAGTGGTAAAAGTTGACGGCGATCGCAACCTGCTTGCCGTTAAAGGAGCCATACCCGGACCCAAGGGCGGTCTGGTGCTGGTGATACCGTCGACAAAGGCGCGGCAGCGCTAGAAAAGAGACTTAAGCCGAAGACGCAGGGCGTGGCATGTTGCGCACCTGCGGCCGAAAAGGCTTACGGCTCAGAAAGGGGACACTCATGCCTACAGTAGCAATTTATAATATTAACGGCGAACAGGTCGGGGAACTAACGCTGAAAGATGAGGTATTCGGCGTTGAAGTTAATGAATCTGTTTTGCATGATGCCGTTGTGATGCAGTTGGCCAGCCGTCGCCTGGGTACCCACGCTACTAAAACCAGGGCTGATGTGAGCGGTGGTGGCCGCAAGCCATGGCGGCAAAAAGGCACCGGCAGAGCTCGTCACGGCACCTCCCGTTCACCAATCTGGCGTGGCGGCGGGATTGTTTTTGGGCCACATCCCAGAGACTACCAATATAGTCTGCCTAAAAAGGTAAGGAGGCTGGCTTTGAAATCAGCCCTCTCATCTAAAGTCCATTCCGGTGACATTCTGGTTGTGGAGCAATTGCAGATGGAGCAGCCAAAAACCAGGGATATGGCTAAAATATTAAACAACCTCAAAATCAATGACGCACTGCTGGTAACAGCGGAAGCTGATCAGGCGGTGGAAAAGTCAGCCCGTAATATACCGGGGATCAAGCCGCTTACTGCCAACGGACTCAATGTATATGACATCCTGGCGTATAACAAGCTGATCATGACTAAGGATGCGGTGGCCAGGGTTGAGGAGGTGCTCGCGCAATGAAAAATCCGCGCGATGTTTTAAAGAAACCGGTAGTGACCGAGAAGAGCACGTCCTTGTTAAAGGACAATAAATATACTTTTCTGGTTGATCTAAAAGCTAACAAAGTGGAAATCCGGCAGGCTGTCGAGAATTTGTTTAAAGTTAAAGTGGAAAAAGTAAATACCATGCGCGTTAAGGGAAAAATTAAGCGGGTTCGCAGAATCCCCGGCAAAACCCCTGATACGAAAAAGGCGATAGTCACTCTTAAAGAGGGCAATCGAATCGAGATTTTTGAAGGAATGTAGTTTTGCCGCGATAACATTAATTTATTGAGGGGGTGAATCCCTGTGGCTACTAAAAGTTTTAAGCCAACGTCACCGGGACGCCGGTTTGTAACCGTTTCGGACTTTAAGGATATTACCCGTTCGGAACCCGAAAAGTCGTTGCTGGAACCATTAAAAAAGAGCGCCGGCCGCAACGCGTACGGCAGGCTGACAGTGAGACACCGGGGCGGCGGGCACAAGCGGATGTACAGGATTATCGATTTTAAACGTAATAAAGACGGTATTCCGGCCAAGGTGGCCAGTGTGGAGTATGACCCGAACCGTTCTGCCAGAATAGCTCTGTTGCACTACGCGGATGGTGAAAAGAGATACATACTCGCTCCTATTGGTGTCAGCGTCGGGCAAACCGTCGTATCGGGTCCGGATGCGGATATTAAGGCGGGTAATTGTCTGCCGTTACGTAATATCCCATTAGGCACAGTAATTCATAATATCGAATTGTACCCCGGTGGCGGCGGTCAATTGGTACGCTCGGCCGGCGGGTCCGCGCAGCTAATGGCCAAGGAAGGCAAGTATGCCAATATAAGAATGCCATCCGGTGAAATGCGGCTTTTATTGCTTGACTGCCGTGCCACCATTGGACAGATAAGCAATGTTGATCATGAAAATATAACAGTCGGTAAAGCCGGCCGGAAACGCTGGATGGGCATCCGGCCCACTGTGCGGGGTATAGTGATGAACCCGGTTGACCACCCGCACGGTGGTGGTGAGGGCCGCTCACCTATCGGCCGCAATCCTGTTACTCCGTGGGGTAAACCAGCTTTGGGCGCCCGCACACGGAAAAGAAAACCGAGCGATAAGCTAATCGTGAAAAGAAGAACCAAATAGCGGTTGGTGGTTATTGGATAGTGGTTGGTGGTTAGGATGGAAGGAATTCGCAAGGCGAATTCCAACAAACAATCTAGCGGCCAACAACTGACAACTAACAACCAGAAGTGAAAGGAGGTCTGCTATTTTGGGCCGGTCATTGAAAAAGGGGCCGTATTGCGAAGAACGGCTTTTCAAAAGAATAGAGGCCATGAATGAGACGGGCGAAAAAAGAGTTGTTAAGACCTGGTCCAGGCGCTCAACCATCTTCCCTGAAATGGTAGGGCACACCATAGCCGTACATGACGGGCGGAAACATATCCCTGTTTATATCACCGAAGATATGGTTGGTCACAAACTGGGAGAATTTGCGGTTACCAGGCTTTTTCGGGGGCATGGTCACCATACGGAAAGGTCTACAGCGCTGAAGTAGAAGCCGTAAAACAAGAAGTCAGAGGCGATGCAAACTATTTTGGTTGATAACCCCGATATGTAGCCTCCGGCTTTCAGTTCCGGCATCTTAACGAAGGGGGTTAATAATCTGTGGAAGCTAAGGCCACAGCTAAATTTATAAGAATTTCCCCGCGAAAGGTGCGCACAGTAGTGGACCTGATCCGGGGTAAAAAAATTCAGGAGGCCCTTGCAATTTTAAGATACACACCCAAACGGGCCTCAGAGGCTGTAACAAAGGTAGTTAAATCTGCAGCCGCAAACGCCGAACACAATCAGCAAGCCGATAAGGATGAGTTGTTCGTAACCGCGGCATATGTTGATCAAGGACCTACGTTGAAGCGGTTCCAGGCCCGGGCCATGGGCCGCGCGGATGTTTTACGCAAGCGTACCAGTCACATTACTGTCGTGGTGGGTGACAAAAAGGAGGGTAGATCTTAGTGGGGCAGAAGGTAAATCCCAAGGGCCTGCGGATTGGCATTATCCGGGATTGGGAAGGCAAGTGGTTTGCTGACAAAAAAAACTACGCCGGCCTCTTGCATGAGGACTTAAAATTACGCAAGTTCATTAAAAAGAAACTTTACGTGGCGGGCGTTTCGCGCATTCAGATAGAACGGGCAGCCAACCGGATAAAAGTATTTATCCACACTGCCAAACCGGGTATCGTCATCGGGCGGGGCGGTTTGGAAGTGGAAAATTTGCGCAAACAGCTTGAACAGATAACCGGCAAGCAGGTCAGTGTTAATATTGTGGAGATAAAGATTCCTGAGGTGGACGCTCAACTCGTAGCTGAAAATGTGGCTTCTCAACTGGAGAAACGGATTTCGTTCAGAAGGGCTATGAAGCAAGTTGTCACCCGCTCCATGAAGATGGGAGCGAAAGGGATCAAAATTGCGTGCGGCGGTAGATTGGCCGGCGCTGAAATTGCCCGCAGCGAATGGTACAGCGAAGGCAAAGTTCCTCTTCATACCTTGCGTGCCGATATTGATTACGGTTTTGCCGAAGCGAACACCACCTATGGAAAGATCGGCATCAAAGTATGGATTTATAAAGGCGAAGTATTACCGGCAGCCAAGGATGCCGTAAAAACCCCGGCCAGGGGAGGAAAGGCCGCACCTGGTGAAGGAGGCGTATAGGGATGCTTATACCGAAAAGGGTTAAATACCGCAAACAGCACCGCCCTGGGACAGTTGGCAGGGCTAAAGGCGGCAAGGAAGTCAGTTTTGGTGAGTTTGGCCTTCAGGCTCTGGAGTCGGCCTGGATTACCAACAGGCAAATAGAAGCGGCCCGTATTGCCATGACGCGTTATATCAAGCGGGGTGGCAAGGTGTGGATCAGAATTTTTCCTGACAAGCCAATAACTGCAAAGCCGGCTGAAACCCGGATGGGTTCAGGCAAGGGTACTCCTGAATACTGGATTGCCGTTGTCAAACCGGGCCGGATTATGTTTGAGTTAGCGGGCATTACCGAAGAAGTGGCTCGCGAAGCGATGCGTTTGGCGTCTCACAAGTTACCGATTAAAACAAAATTTGTGAAACGCGGGGAAGTAGGTGAGGTCGTTGAAAACTAAGGATATTAGAGAGTTGACTGATTCCGAGCTATATAAGAAACTGGACGACTCCAAGGATGAACTCTTTAAATTGAGATTTCAAATGGCCACCGGACAGTTGGATAACCCGATGAAACTGCAGGAAATCCGCCGCAGGATCGCGCGTGTCAAGACGGTAATTCGCGAGCGTGAGTTGGGGATCCAGCGGGCGTAAGACTAGCATCAGGCTTTAATGTGCCAGGCTAATAAAGGGATATCAACTGGTAGAAATGCTCTTAGTTTAGGAAGGAGTATTGTGAATGGAAGAACGTGGAATGCGCAAGGTTCTTACCGGCAGGGTGGTAAGTGACAAAATGGAAAAGACTGTGGTTGTGGCCGTTGAAACTCTGGTCAAACATCCAATGTACCAGCGCATCATTCGACGCACCCGTAAGTTTAAAGCGCATGACGAAGAAAACTCCTGCCGGATCGGCGATAAAGTGAAAGTAATGGAAACCAGGCCGCTGTCGAAAGAAAAACGGTGGCGCGTGGTTGAGATCCTGGAGCGGGCGGAACAGATTTAGCGTTTAATAGTCGTAAGTAGGAAGTGTGAGGAGGTTGCAGCTTTGATTCAGGTACAGTCTTTGCTCACCGTGGCTGACAACACCGGGGCTCGCAGGCTGATGTGCATCCGTGTTTTGGGTGGATCGTTGCGGCGCTATGCAGGCGTTGGCGACATTGTTGTTTGTTCCGTTAAAGAAGCCACGCCAGGCGGCGTTGTTAAGAAAGGTGATGTAGTTAAGGCCGTGGTGGTCCGCACGAAAAAAGAAGTAAGGCGCCCGGACGGATCCTACATCAAGTTTGACGAAAACGCTGCTGTGATCATCAAGGATGATAAGAGTCCGCGGGGAACGCGTATTTTCGGGCCTGTGGCCAGGGAATTGAGAGACCGTGAGTTCATGAAGATTATCTCACTGGCGCCGGAAGTACTCTAGCGCCGGATATCTTTAAAATATTGACGGTGAGTTCGGAGGTGACACAAAATATATGGTAAAACCCAGCGTCCACGTCCGTAAAGGAGACACAGTTTTAGTCGTCACTGGTAAAAATGCGGGAAAAAAGGGCAAGGTTCTTGAAGTGATACCGGGTAAAAGCAAGATAGTTGTTGAAGGAGTAAATATAGTTAAACGCCATACCAAGCCTACCCAGAAACTACCGCAAGGGGGCGTATTGGAGAAAGAAGCCCCAATACACAGCTCGAATGCGATGCTTTTCTGCAATAAGTGTAACACCCCAACCAGGATTAGCAACAAAGTCCTTGAAAACGGGGAAAAAGAGCGCGTCTGCAAAAAATGTGGAGAAGCAATCTAGTAGTTGGCGGTTAGCGGTTGGTGGTTATCCGATTTCCGATGTCTGACGACTGACATCTGAGAAGGGAGGTAGTGAAGATGTCCAGATTGAAAGATAAATACAAGAATGATGTGGTACCAGCCCTGTTCAAAAAGTTTGGGTACAAGAATATCATGCAGGTTCCCAAATTGGAAAAAGTAGTTGTAAGCATGGGCGTGGGTGAGGCGATTCAGAACTCTAAAGCAATCGACTCTGCCTTAAGCGACCTGATGATCATCACTGGACAAAAACCCGTTACGACCAAAGCTAAGAAATCAATAGCGGCCTTTAAGCTGCGTGCCGGCATGACAATCGGCGCAAAGGTTACTTTGCGTGGGGAACGTATGTATGAGTTTGTCGACAAACTTTTTAACATAGCTATGCCAAGAATTCGTGACTTCAGGGGTATCTCGCCCAAGTCATTTGACGGACGCGGCAATTACAGCATGGGTGTTCGTGAGCAGCTTATGTTTCCGGAAATAGAGTATGATAAGATAGATAAAATTCGCGGTATGGACATCATTTTTGTAACTTCGGCTAAAACAGACGAAGAGGCAAGGGAATTGTTAGGATTGATGGGTATGCCGTTCCGGGCGGCATAATGAGTTATCTACCGAAAAGGAGGCAAGTTGGTGGCTAAAAAATCAATGGTTTTGAGAGCTATGCGGGCGCCAAAGTTCACGGTGCGCGAACACAATAGATGCAAAATCTGCGGGCGGCCGCACGCCTACATGCGGAAATTTGAGATTTGCCGGATTTGCTTTCGGGAGCTCTCATACAAAGGTGAAATTCCGGGAATCCGCAAAGCCAGTTGGTGATCAGGAAGGAGGTAGTTGCACGTGGTTATGACCGATCCTATTGCAGATTTCTTGACCAGAATCCGGAACGCCAATACATTTTATCATGATAAAGTAGAGGCGCCTGCTTCCAAGGTTAAAAAAGCAATCGCCAACATTCTGAAAGACGAAGGCTTTGTTAAAGATTGCGAATTTGTAGACGATGGAAAGCAAGGGATTATCCGGGTTTACCTTAAGTACGGAACTAATAAGGAACGGGTGATCACCGGTCTCAAGCGCATATCAAAGCCGGGTTTAAGGGTATACGCCAGAAAAGATAATGTGCCGAAAGTTTTAGGCGGTCTCGGAATAGCCATTATCTCAACTTCTAAAGGATTCATGTCTGATAGAAAGGCGCGTAAAGAAGGACTCGGCGGCGAGGTAATTTGCTACGTATGGTAATTAATACCATGCGCTTGAATACATTTAGGATGGCAGGTGTAATTTATGTCCAGGATTGGTAGACAGCCTGTACCAGTGCCCGCCGGTGTTGATGTACAGATCGACGGTAACCGGGTGCGGGTTAAAGGCCCGAAGGGGCAGTTGGAAAGAGAGTTGCACCGGGACATGGTTGTGAAATATGAGGGAGGACAATTATTGGTCGAGCGTCCTTCTGATAATAAGCAACATAAGTCGCTCCACGGTTTGACACGTACCCTTGTCAACAACATGGTGGTAGGAGTTACAGCAGGTTTTCAGAAGAACCTGGAGTTAGTTGGCGTTGGTTACCGCGCCTCCAAACAAGGTAACAAACTGGTTTTGGCCATGGGCTATTCCCACCCGGTAGAGATTGAACCGGAAGCGGGATTGGAAATTGAAGTTCCGGCGCCGGCCAGGATCAGTGTAAAAGGTATCGACAAGGAAAAAGTGGGAGCCCTGGCGGCGTTTATTCGTGCTGTACGTGAACCGGAACCCTATAAAGGGAAAGGCATCAGGTACGAAGGTGAGAAAGTCCGGCGCAAGGTCGGCAAGGCCGGCGGTAAAGGTAAGAAGTAAAGATTAGTGATCAAAAGTGATAACATTTTCATAATACTTATTTAAGAAAGGCAGTGAAGTCCTAAGTGCTGAATAAACCCGACCGTAAGGCCCTGCGGGCAAAAAAGCGCTTCAGGGTGCGCAAGAAAATAACCGGCTCTGCCGGCCGGCCCAGACTGAACGTGTTTCGCAGCATCCAAAATATTTACGCCCAGATCATTGATGATGAAAGCGGTTTAACTCTGGTGGCCGCATCTACCATTGGACCGGAACTAAAAGGCAAACTGGCCACGGGCGGTAATACGGCTGCTGCTACGGCAGTGGGCGATTTGCTGGCCAAAAAGGCGATTGAGGCCGGAATCAAACAGGTGGTTTTTGACCGTGCCGGTTATATTTACCATGGCCGGATCAAGGCTCTGGCTGACGCGGCGCGGGCAGGCGGACTGGAATTTTAGCGGAATGGGGACACACCTTCTTGTGTTGAATAAACCTGGAGGCATTAATCCTGAACGTGGTCTGTTAATGACCTAGTTGCTATTAGTGCAGGCTAGTGAAGGAATGTCCCCGATTGGAGAAAGGAGGGAAATAGATGGCGAGGATTGACGCCAGCAAACTGGAAACAACCGAAAAAGTGGTATATATAAACCGGGTGGCCAAGGTCGTAAAAGGCGGACGCAGGTTCAGTTTTTCCGCTCTAATGGTAGTAGGCGACAGCAACGGCCATGTCGGTGCCGGTCTGGGCAAAGCGGGTGAGGTTCCCGAGGCCATCCGCAAGGGCATTGAAGATGCGAAAAAATCATTAATAAAAGTACCTCTTTCCGGAACAACCATTCCTCATGAAGTAACTGGTAACTTCGGGGCAGGTAAAGTTTTACTAAAACCAGCGGCGCCAGGAACCGGTGTGATCGCGGGCGGTCCCGTCCGGGCGATCCTGGAGTTGGCCGGTGTGCATGATATTCTTACCAAGTCACTGGGTTCCAACAATGCTAACAATATGGTTCGCGCTACCATGGAAGCCTTGAAAAGTCTAAAAACCCCGGAAGAAGTGGCCCGGCTGAGAAATAAAACGGTAGAGGAACTACTTGGGTAAAAGGGGGGAATGTCGTGGCCAAGTTGAAGATAACCCTGATCAAGAGTCTGATCGGCCATCCGGAAAGACAGAGGATCACTGTGCGGACCTTAGGCCTTACCAAAGTAAGCCGCTCGGTAATACACGAAGACACTCCGCAAATCAGGGGCATGATTAATAAGGTTGCGCATTTGTTGAAGGTCGAGGAAGCCGGGGCGTCGGACCCGCAAACTTAAGTTGAGCGGGCCAAAGAAGCGCTGGTCTAGAGGAATGTTAAGGAGGTGTCATCTTGAAACTGCATGAACTAAGGCCGGCTCCTGGAGCGAGACCTAAACCCACCCGCAAGGGGCAGGGGATCGGCTCCGGTTTGGGCAAGACGGCCGGACGCGGCCATAAAGGGCAAAAGTCACGCTCTGGCGGGGGCGTGCGCCCTGGGTTTGAGGGCGGGCAAATGCCGCTGCAGCGTCGCATGCCGAAACGTGGATTTTATAATAAGTTTGCCAAGGAAATTATTGCTGTCAACGTGGCAGCGCTAAACCGGTTTGAAGACGGTGTTACCGTAACACCCGAAACTTTGCTTGACGCACGCTTGATCAAAAAGATTGGTGACGGTGTAAAAATACTGGGCAACGGCAATCTTGAGAAATCTCTAACCGTATGTGCTCAAGCTTTCAGCAAGTCGGCCGAAGAAAAGATCGCAGCTGCCGGTGGCAAAGCTGAGGTGATTTAAATTGCTGGGTAGTTTTGCGAATGCCCTGAAAGCAACAGAATTAAGAACAAAGATTCTTTATACTCTTGGGTTGATCTTTGTTTTCAGACTGGGCGCTCATATTCCTGTACCCGGGGTTAACCCGGAAAGATTTGCCGAGTTGGTTGGCAGCGGCGCAATTTTCGGTTTCTTCGATGTGATTTCCGGTGGCGCGCTGAAAAACTTTTCAGTATTTGCCATGGGTATTATGCCTTATATCAACGCTTCGATTATCATGCAGCTTTTGACAGTGGTAATTCCGCACTTGGAGCGTCTGAATAAGGAAGGTGAAGAAGGCCGCAAGAAAATTACTCAATACACCCGTTATCTTACCGTGGTACTGGCGTTTATCCAGGGTATCGGCATGGTGGTCGGAGTAAGTGGTTCGTTGCAGAATCCCGGTCTGGCGACTTACCTTATGACTGCCATCACTATAACCGCCGGCACTACATTCCTGATGTGGACGGGTGAACAAATTACTGAAAAAGGAATTGGCAACGGTATATCACTGTTAATTTTCGCGGGTATTGTTTCAAGGATTCCGGCAGGGATCGTAAGGGTTGTTGAATATTTGAACGCGGGCACCATTAACATACTGAGTCTCTTGTTGCTTATCGTCATTGGAGCATTAGTGATCGCCGGTGTGGTTACAGTACAAGAAGGGCAGCGACGCATACCGGTGCAATATGCCAAACGTGTAGTCGGACGCAGGGTTTACGGCGGACAGACCACTCACCTGCCGCTCCGGGTCAATCAGGCCGGCGTTATTCCGGTGATTTTCGCCTCATCATTATTGATGTTTCCGGAAACTATCGTTAAATGGTTTTCCAACAGCGGAGCTGCCGCGTTCTACACGAAGTGGTTTGGTTGGGGGACCGTTGCGCATACGGTCATTTACGCTCTTTTGATTATCGGATTTACTTTCTTTTATACAGCAGTCATTATGAACCCGGTGGATATGGCCGATAATATCAAAAAATACGGCGGTTTTATCCCGGGGTTGCGCCCCGGGCGGCCGACAGCGGAATACATCAGCCGGATAATGAACAAGATAACCCTGGCTGGAGCCATTTTCCTGGCCTTGGTTGCGATATTGCCGAATTTTGTGCTCCTGACGACCAGGATACCAAATATCTATTTCGGGGGCACCGCGCTGTTGATTGTGGTTGGCGTGGCATTGGATACTATGAAACAGGTGGAATCGCACATGTTGATGCGCAGTTACCAGGGGTTTATTAAGTAGGTGGGCATATGATTACCTGTAAGTCTGAAAAAGAACTCTCCTATATGAGAGATGCCGGGCGAGTTGTGGCTGAAACACTGGCGGAACTTACCGGTGCCGTGAGTGTCGGAGTAACAACCCGGGAGTTGGACCGGCTGGCGGAAGACTATATTGTCAAAGCCGGCGCAAGACCGGCTTTTAAGGGGTTGTACGGTTTCCCCTACAGCATCTGCGCTTCGGTAAATGAAGAGGTTGTACATGGGTTTCCCAGTTTAAGGAAGTTGACAAGTGGAGATATTATTAGTATTGACATTGGCGCGGAAGTAAATGGATACTATGGAGATAGTGCCGTCACTGTCCCTGTGGGGGAAATAAGCAGCGACGCCATGCGGCTCTTAAAGGCAACGGAAGAATCCCTTTACCGTGGAATTGAACACGCCAGGGAAGGCGCCAGGCTATCGGATATATCCAACGCCGTGCAGACTTGCGCTGAAGGCTATGGTTATTCGGTAGTGCGTGACTTTGTCGGGCATGGAATTGGCAGTAGCCCGCACGAGGACCCGCAGGTGCCAAATTTTGGCAAGCCCGGAAGAGGCCCCAGACTGAAAGCGGGAATGACATTAGCGATTGAACCGATGATCAATATGGGCACTTATGAAGTGCGGACTCTTTCAAATAACTGGACGGTAGTAACTTTGGACGCAAAGCTTTCAGCTCATTTCGAACATACTATTGCCATTACAGATGACAAACCGGAGATACTGACAATATTATGACTAGCAGGCTATCATTAAAGAAAAGTACTGATTGCTGGTAGCTGTTTCTAATGATGAGAGGAAGGAAATGGATGTCTCAGTCAGTGCCTAATAGTGGCAATATCGTCTTAAACCGGATATCCGGCAACCGAAACGCTTTACAGGTCGGGTGCTTGGTTAGCTCGACAAAAGGCCGCGATAGAGGCAGATTCTATCTGGTGATAGGTTGTGAAAATCTATCATCCAGGGTACGCTTGGCAGACGGAGAAGGGCGAAAAGTGGAAAATCCCAAATTTAAAAATATCAAGCACTTAAATATTTATGAAGTTATTGCCGGAGAAGTATCAAGCAAAGCCGAAAACGGGAAAAGGATAACCAACGCGGACATTCGGAAAGAGCTCAAGAGTCTTGTAAAAAACTTTGATAAGTGTTCATTTTAGGATAAGGAGGTTGGTCAGATACCTAATGTCAAAGCAAGATGTTATCGAGGCTGAAGGTACTGTCATTGAACCGTTGCCAAACGCCATGTTCCGTGTGGAACTCCAGAATGGCCATAAAGTGTTGGCGCATGTTTCCGGCAAGATTAGGATGAACTTTATCAGGATTTTGGCCGGTGACCGGGTGACAGTAGAACTTTCACCTTATGATTTGAATCGCGGGCGAATTATTTATCGATACAAGTAAAATCAGAAGTCAGAAGTCAGAAATCAGAAGTCAGAAGTCAGAAATCAGAAGTCAGAATTAAGAATTAGGAAGGAATTCGGCGAAACCGAATTCCAACAAACAATCTAACGACTAACAACCGACGACCAACGACTAAATGTGGAGGGTTTACGATGAAAGTGAGGCCATCCGTAAAGCCCATCTGTGAGAAGTGCAAGATCATTCGCAGGAAGGGCAAAGTTATGATAATTTGCGAGAATCCCAAACATAAGCAGGTACAAGGGTAATACCAGGAGGTGTTTAATAATTTATGGCACGTATCGCAGGCGTTGACTTGCCAAGAGATAAACGGGTCGAGATTGCCCTTACTTATATTTTTGGCATTGGTAAGCCCACGTCCCAAAAAATCCTTTCTCAGACGAATGTCAACCCTGATACCAGGGTAAAGAATTTAACTGAGGATGAAATTAACAGGCTGCGTGAAATTATTGAGAAGAATCACAAAGTGGAAGGCGATTTGCGCCGGGAAATTGCTTTAAACATCAAGCGCCTGATTGAAATTGGCTGCTACCGTGGATTAAGGCACCGCCGTGGTATGCCGGTACGGGGACAACGGACTAAAACTAATGCCAGGACCCGTAAAGGACCGCGTAAGACAGTCGGCGTGCGCAGGAAAAAGTAACGTGAGTGTTAAGTTGGCTCAGTGTGGCGTGGCGCTTACCTGGAGGGCGGTTTTAGGATTAAGTTGTTAGCTTGGCCGTCCCCGAAATAGGCGGGGCAGCAGCATAGGTGAGCTTAGACGGTCCGGGGGCGAACGCGTTAGCCTGTAGGTAAGCGCTACGCCATGCGATCTAGCGGATAATCTGAGCAAACTTGACGCATGTAAATAAATTTAAGGAGGTTATTAGATGGCGCGTCGCGTAACCAGGACGAAAAGACGTGAACGCAAAAATATAGAATCTGGTGTTGCGCATATCAGATCTACTTTTAATAATACCATAGTAACCATAACTGATACCAAGGGTAATGCGATATCCTGGGCCAGCGCCGGAGGCGTGGGCTTTAAGGGTTCCCGGAAAAGCACTCCGTACGCTGCTCAGCAGGCGGCTGAAAATGCCGCTAAAGAGGCCATGGAGCATGGCATGAAAGTTGTGGAAGTTATGGTTAAAGGGCCGGGCGCCGGCCGTGAGGCGGCTATTCGCTCTTTACAGGCGGCTGGGCTGGAAGTTAACTTGATTAAAGATGTGACTCCGATTCCTCATAACGGTTGCCGGCCACCCAAGCGCCGGAGAGTATAAGGAGGTGTGACGGTATGGCGAGATATACTGGAGCAGTGTGCCGGCAATGTCGCCGGGAAGGGCTGAAACTATACCTCAAAGGCGACCGTTGTTACTCGACAAAGTGTGGCGTCGACCGCAGGACCTACGCTCCCGGCCAGCACGGCCAGGGACGCAAGAAAGTTTCGGAGTATGGCCTGCAATTGAGGGAAAAACAAAAAGCGCGCCGGATATACGGCATTTTGGAAGGCCAGTTTAGACGCTACTTTGCGAGAGCCGAGCGGCAGCCGGGTGTCACCGGTGAGAATCTGCTCCGCTTATTGGAAAGACGTCTTGACAATGTTGTCTATCGCCTGGGACTCGGGGCATCCCGAAACGAAGCCAGGCAGCTTGTGCGCCATGGACATTTTATTGTTAACGGCCGCAAAGTTAATATACCGTCATACTTGCTCCGTGTGGGCGATGTAATTACCGTCCGGGATAAGAGCAAGGAATCACCCAGAGTGAAAGAACTGCTGGAGCGGGCTGCCGAGCGCACTCCTCCCGCATGGCTTGAATTAGAGGCAGACCAGGCCATTGCTCGCGTTGTGGCGCTTCCGGCACGGGATCAGATTGACGCTCCCGTTCAGGAGCACCTGATTGTCGAGCTTTACTCCAGGTAGGCCATTAGGGTTGTTGATTGCGTGACCCGCCAAAGGAGGGAAACGTCCGTGCTTGAAATTGAAAAACCGAAAATTGAAGTTGTAGAAATGAGCGACGATTACACTTACGGCAAGTTTACGGTGGAGCCGCTGGAAAGAGGCTACGGCATTACTCTCGGGAATTCCCTGCGCCGCATCCTGCTTTCCTCACTGCCGGGCGCAGCTGTCACTTCGGTAAAGATTAACGGAGTGCTGCATGAATTTTCAACCATACCGGGAGTGGTGGAAGACGTTACAGATATTATTTTGAACCTTAAGAGTCTCAGCCTGAAACTCCACAACGATGAGGAAAAGATCCTGCGCATTGAGTCTGAAGCCGCTGGTGTAGTAAGGGCCGGAGATATTATCTACGACTCTGACGTGGAAATATTAAACCCTGAGCTCACCATAGCCACTCTGTCGGGCAATGCCAATCTGTCCATGGAGATCACCGTTTCCAAAGGACGGGGTTATGTCTCCGCGGAGCGCAATAAAAAGAATGAACATATTATCGGTGTGATTCCGGTAGATTCAGTTTTTACACCGGTGCGCAAGGTCAATTATAATGTGGAAAACACCCGGGTCGGCCAAATTACGGACTACGATAAACTGACAATTGAAGTTTGGACCGACGGGAGCATCAGGCCTGACGAAGCAATCAGCCTTTCAGCCAAGATCATGAGCGAACATTTACGCTTATTTATTGGGTTGACTGAGACGGTCAGCGACGTGGAGATCATGGTGGAGAAGGAAGAGGAACAAAAAGATAAAATCCTGGAAATGACCATTGAAGAATTGGATTTATCCGTGCGCTCCTACAACTGCTTGAAGCGGGCTGGAATTAACACGGTTGAGGAGTTAATCCAGCGCAATGAAGACGATATGATGAAAGTAAGAAATCTAGGGAAAAAATCCCTGGAGGAAGTAGTTAATAAATTACGCGAACTGGGCCTATTGCTGAGAAAGAACGATGAGTAAGGGAGGGATCTGAGAGTGGGCTATCAGAAATTAGGAAGAAACACCGGCCACAGAAAGGCTATGCTAAGAAACCTGGTCACATCCCTCTTCCGGGACGAACGAATTAATACTACTGAAGCCAGGGCTAAAGAAGTGAAAAGCATCGCCGAGAGACTGGTTACCACCGCCAAGCAGAACGACCTTGCAGCCAGGCGCCAAGCGCTGGCGTATCTCTATGAAGAAGATGTGGTGCGTAAACTGTTTGACAAGATCGCGCCTAAGTATGCTGACCGTCCGGGCGGCTACACCAGGATTGTCAAAGTTGGCTACCGCCGGGGCGATGCCGCTAAAGCAGTTATTCTGGAACTAATCTGATTTAAATGCTCATTAATAATTTACCTGATAAACAAACGGTGCGCGGCCGCTCCCTTGATGGTCAAGTATATATCAAGGTTAGAGGCCTCACATATTTGTACAACCGTGGCGGGCTGTCAGAGCAGGTGGCTTTGGCCGGAGTGGATCTGGATGTAAGAAAAGGCGAATTCCTTGCTCTGGTCGGCCCCAACGGGTCGGGGAAGTCAACCCTGGCCAGACATTTCAACGCCCTGCTCACACCTTCTGAAGGCACAGTCCTGGTAGATGGTATGGACACCCGCGAGCCTGATAAAATATGGGATATCCGGCAAAGGGTCGGGATGGTTTTTCAGAATCCTGACAATCAGATTGTCAGCTCGCTTGTGGAGGAGGATGTAGCCTTCGGAGCGGAAAACCTGGGGCTGCCCCCGGCGGAGGTCCGGGCCAGAGTAAATGAAGCCTTGGCTTTAACCGGGCTTTCAGAATACCGGAACCATGCGCCGCATCTTCTTTCCGGCGGCCAAAAACAGCGGCTGGCTATTGCCGGTGTGCTGGCAATGCGTCCGGACTGCCTGGTCCTTGACGAGCCAAGTTCCATGCTTGACCCGGCCGGCCGCAGGGAACTTATGGATATATTGACCCGTTTAAACCGTTCCCGTGGCGTCACTGTGGTTCTAGTTACTCATTATATGGAAGAAGCCGTCGTGGCGGATAAAGTAATGCTCATGTCCTCCGGCAGGTCTGTGTTAGTAGGACCCCCGTCCGAGGTATTCGCAGATGAACAACTACTGCAAAGTGTAGGATTAGAACTGCCGGTTGCGGCTAAAATTGCCCATCGCCTGAGAAGGCGGGGCTTTTTAGTGCCCGGTGATATTCTCACTGTTAAGGACATGGTGTCGTACCTATGCCGGTAATCGAAGTTGAAAACCTTACCCATATTTACGCCCGGGGCACACCTTTTGAAGTGACCTCGTTGGATAATGTGTCACTGGAAATACAAAGAGGCGAGTTTTACGCGCTAGTCGGAGCGACCGGTTCCGGTAAATCCACCCTGGTTCAGCATTTTAACGGCATCCTGGCGCCTACCGGTGGGAAAGTGTGGGTATGCGGCATGGATGTTTCCAACAAAAGATTGCGCCAGGAACTCTGGCGCAGGGTGGGATTGGTTTTCCAACAGCCCGAGCACCAGCTTTTTGAGGAGACTGTTTTTGACGATGTGGCTTTTGGCCCAAGGAATTTGGGTTTGAACGCTGCAGAAGTCAGGGAGCGGGTTATTGACGCCTTGGGACTCGTTGGCCTGGACCCGGATGAAGTGGGGCAAATATCCCCGTTCCGTCTGAGCGGGGGGTTGCGCAGGAAGGCGGCAATTGCCGGCGTACTGGCCCTTCGCCCGGAGGTGTTGGCGCTTGATGAGCCGGCTGCCGGCTTGGACCCGGTGAGCAGGCGGCAGTTGATGGAACGTATTGACCGCCTCCGGATGGAGCGGGGCACAACAGTTTTGCTTGTTACCCACAGCATGGAGGAGGTCGCTCTGTGGGCAGACCGGGTTGCTGTTCTTCATAAAGGCCGCTTGGCCATGGAGGCGGCGCCGCGGGATGTTTTCAACAGGGCTGAAGAACTCCGTGCTCTAGGGCTGGATGTCCCGGCGGCTGTGGAACTGATGCTTTGTCTGCAAGCCCGTGGGCTCCCTGTGCGCGCTGATATTCTAACAACTGATGAAGCGGTTGGGGAAATTGCCAAAATACTGAAATGAGGCAACCTGGTTATGATTAACGTTGTAACTATTGGTCAGTTTGTTCCGGGCGACTCATTGTTACACCGCCTCGATCCACGAACAAAAATTATCTGTGTAATCGCAACGGCAATCGCGGTATTCGTCGTCGTTAAATGGTATGAGTTTGTTCTGTTGTCGGGATTTGTTTTTTTATCCATGATTCTAACGGGGATTCCCGCAAGATTGTTTTTAAAGGGCTTGTTTTCAATCTGGCTGCTGTTGGTTGTTACTTTTTTGCTGCAAGCACTGTTGACGCCTGGTGAAGTTTTGTTCGGACTAGGATTTTTGAAAGTTACCAGGGAAGGACTGATGGGGGGCGGCCAGATTTTTGTAAGACTGGCCTTGCTGATCTTAATCGCTTTCTTGCTTACTCTGACTACTTCACCGGTAAACCTCACCGCCGGGCTGGAAAGTATTCTCGCCCCGCTGAAACGTGTCGGGGTGCCTACCCATGAATTAGCCATGATGATGACTATAGCCCTGCGTTTTGTTCCTACACTCCTAAATGAAGCTGATAAGGTTACTAAAGCTCAAAGGTCCCGGGGCGCCGGGTTTAGCTCCGGTGGGACGATGAGCCGGGTAAAAGGTTTATTGCCGTTGTTTGTGCCGCTTATCGCCGGGGCGTTGCGTAGCGCGGAAGAGCTTGCCGTAGCTATGGAGTCGCGTTGCTACCGGGGCGGAGCCAACCGTACAAGGATGAAAAGCATGGCGCTGGGAGTACCCGATTATGTGACGATGAGCATAACGTTCGCGGTGCTTGCTTTATCCGTCTGGTTGAGATATACATAAGCAGGGTGAACGTTCAAGCAAACGTATTCACTGTAATTGTTAATCTGAGGGTGTTATGTGCAACATTAAAGTAACGATAGCTTACGACGGCACCAATTACCATGGATTCCAGGAGCAGCGCGGTACAAGATTCACGACTGTACAGGGTGTTCTGGAGGAGCGGTTGTTCCGGTTGGCTAAAGTGCCGGTTCAGGTTGTCGGCGCCGGAAGGACAGACGCCGGGGTGCACGCGCGCGGGCAAGTAATCAGTTTTGCGGCAACTGACTGGCCTGTGCCGGTGGAGCGGACCGTTTATGCTTTAAATAGTTTGCTGCCGCGGGATATTGTGGCTTTAAAAGCAGAGGAAGTGCCCGCGTCGTTTCATGCGCGTTTTTCAGCCACCGCCAAAACATATCGCTACACGGTTTACAACGGAAAATGGCATTCGCCTTTCCACCGGTTATACAGTTACCATGTTCCCAAACAGCTGGACTTAAACGCCATGCGGGAGGCCGCCCGCTATCTGGAGGGGAGGCATGACTTCAGCGCGTTTCGCGCTTTGGGTACGCCGGTTAAAACAACAGTGCGCACGCTTTACCAGGCACGGGTGGCAAGCGAAGGCGATCTTTTATACATAATGCTGCGGGCTGAAGGATTCCTTTATCATATGGCCCGTATGATTTCCGGCACGTTGCTCCGGGTGGGTCTGGGAAAATTGCCGGTATGTGAAGTTGCCGGCATTCTGGCGAGCCGGGACAGCCTGAAAGGCGGTCCCACAATCCCGGCGAGAGGCCTTTGTTTGGAAAAAGTAGAGTATGGCGGCGAAAACCATTAATTTGCGAAACTCATGCCGCAACCATGGTATTATATATGTTAGTTATCTGTCAGTTTTGACCTCGTTTAACTTGACACTGGAAATGCTTTATGCTATATTGTAATACGTGGTTTTTTGACGGTTCATAGCCCCGGCTGTTGAAAAACGGGAAAGTTTGCTTTATTTCTTTTGCCTTATTTTGAGGAGGGAATTTTAATGAAGAGTTACATGGCTAAACCTCTTGAGATAAAAGAACGCAAATGGTATACTCTGGACGCTGAAGGCAAGGTTCTCGGCAGACTGGCCGTTGAAGCGGCACGGATATTACGCGGGAAACATAAACCCGACTTTACTCCGCATGTCGATACCGGTGATTTTGTCATAGTGATCAATGCTGATAAAATTGTATTGACCGGCAATAAACTTGCAAATAAAAAATACATAAGGCACTCCGGCTACCCCGGCGGCCTGAAAGAAGTCAGTTATAGCACCTTGATGAAAACGAGACCTGAACTAGCGGTGGAAAAAGCCATCAAGGGGATGCTGCCTCATAACAGGTTGGGCGCGGATATGGGCAGGAAGCTTAAAGTATATAAAGGTCCTGAGCATCCTCACCAAGCGCAAAAGCCCGAAGCCTGGCAGATGTAACAGGGAAGGAGGAACCGACAAAATGGCTCAAGTGATGTTTTACGGTACCGGACGGAGGAAAAACGCAATAGCCAGGGTGTTTTTACTGCCTGGTGAAGGTAATGTGACTATTAATAAAAGACCTTTAAACGAATATTTCGGCCGGAGAACCCTGGAGATGATCGTTCGCCAGCCGATTGAACTGATTGGCGCGGCCGGGCGGTTTGATATTCAAGCCAAGGTCTTAGGCGGCGGTATCAGTGGCCAGGCGGGAGCGATAAAAATGGGTATTGCCCGTGCGCTCGTTCAGGCAGATCCCAATCTTCGTCCCATGTTAAAGAAAGCCGGTTTTTTAACCAGAGATCCGCGGATGAAAGAACGCAGGAAATACGGCTTGAAAAAAGCCCGCCGTGCGCCTCAATTTTCGAAACGTTAAATACAATTCGTGTATATTTTGCTATATAGAAATAGAATTTATAGTCTGCGAAAAAGGAAGGGGAACCCTTCCTTTTTCATCTGGGATATCGTGATTTTCAAAAATTGTGAACAGGTGAATTCGTTCTTGCTTAGGAACGACAAAGTTATGTGTCGCCTTGTTGAAATATGACCGTGTTCGAAAAATATTTGGGGTAGTCGGACCGGGGTTATCCTTCGCTCTCTCCGCAATTTTCATGCAGCTTAAATAACATCGTTTTATCAACCGCTGCGACAGACTGCCATAAGCTGCCTACGCGTCTATTTGAGCTTTTCTGCATGCCTGCACGCGCTATAAACCGCACCCAGTGCTCCGCGCCGCTTCGGATAAACACCCGGTCCGGCAAGTCAAGCCTTTTCGAACACTACTGTTGAAATAGGTGAGTGCCTATTTCTTTTCACCTCATAAAAAAACAATTGTAAACCTCAAAACGACACGCCATAAGGTCGGATTGATTATATTCTATTTATTATGTTATGATGTAATAAGTTACCAGTTTCCGAAATGACCTTGGAGGCTCAAGTGGAACGTTTGCTACTAGTCTTTTTATTGACGGTTTTTATAAATTTAATAAACACGCTAACCCGTTCATCCCGTCTTTCCGGTGTTCGCACCGGTCACCTGGCCACGGCCATTTCACTTTTTGGAGTGGTTTACCTGGCGGCAAGCTTTGCCAATACACTTCAAGCTCCACTACTGGCTTCAACAGTAGAGCAAATTATCGATCATGCCTATAATCAGTCACAGTCACTGTTGGCAGCGCCAGATGCTGCTGTGACCGGTACATTAATCTACCAACAGGCGTTGGCGGATTTAAATGTAAAACTTCGCTTCGTTATTTTTGGTGCAACTGTGGGGACTATACTGGGGATTCTGCTTATTCCCAGTTTTGTGACGTCATTTTCGAACTCGATCAAGGCCTTCGGCCAGACAGGTTCGGTTTTTCGAGTAATACCTCTGGTATTGTTTTCCTTCTTAAGACCTGGCGGTGGTGTTCTAAAGCTTCGGTTTTCCTCACTGCGTTCGTTGAAAAGTATAATATTCAGGAGAATGGCCACACCCGGGGCTTTTCTTGTTTGGAACCTGATAAGTTATAGCCTGTGGACTGCTAACGTTCTGTCCGGACTCTATGCCGGCGCTCTTTATCCCGAGTTCCGCTCCACCGCGGTGCTGATGGCGTCAATAGTAGGTAATGCCTCAATCGTGCTTAATGTAATGATGGTCGACCCGGTCCTGGCCAAGGTAACCGACGCAGTGGCAGCAGGGGAACAGGATGAACTTGAGTTGAAGCAAATTATTTTCTACCTGGCGCTCTCCAACCTTTTGGGAACTCTATTCAGTCAGATTATTTTTGAGCCGGTCGCCAACGGACTGCAAATATTGACCAGGTGGATCTCGTAAACCCAGTAGTCAGGAGTCAGAAGTCAGTAGTCAGGAGAAAAGGATCGAGAGCCAAAAACTTGGGAGTTGTGATTTAGGAGTTAGGAATCAGGAATCAGGAATGAGAAACTGGTTTATGGCTTCTGAAATATTCTGAATTCTGACTCCTGACTCCTGAATACTCTAATAATACAAACCCGTTTTCATAATCCCCTCTTTGGCAGCATACTTTTTAAAAGGTAGTTGTCCAAGGGGGGATTTTTTTGAAATTAATGATTATAAAAGCTTTCAAAATCAAGAGGCGTTATTTATTTGTCATGGCTATTTTGGCGCTCTTGGCGCTACCCGTGGCCAAATATATGGATGCCAGGGTGTCACGGCAATCCCAGGCTGTTTTGGCATGGTCGGTTGTCAATAAGGTAATCGTAGTAGATCCGGGCCACGGTGGATTCGACCCGGGAGTCGTTGGGGAAAAGGGTGTTATGGAAAAAGACATCACTTTGGCGATTGGAAAGCGTCTGGCAACTGATCTCAGGCAGGCGGGGGCGATAGTATTGATGACCAGGGAGACTGATAAAGACCTGAGTGAACCCGGCACAATCGGTTTGGTGGAAAAAAAACGGGAAGATTTAAAGAACAGGGTAGCGCTGGCCAATGGACATAAAGCAGACCTCTTAATTAGTATTCATGTCAATAGTTTCCCTTCAACCGCTCCGCACGGGGCCCAGACCTTTGTCCAGCCCGGTTTTCCTGAAAGTAAAAAGGCCGGTCAAGCCATTCAGTCCGAGTTATCCAACTTTTTAAAAAATACCGGCCGCTCAACGAAAGAGGCTGACTATTACATTACCAGGAACACTTCCATACCGGCAGTGCTGGTGGAAACCGGGTTCATGTCCAATGCAAGTGAAAGCCGGCTTTTGCAGGATCCGGCCTACCAGGGCAAAGTAAGCTTGGCAATTTATGCGGGTATCGCCAGGTATTTCGCTTCGGCGGCGGAAGCCGGCGCGTCCCAGGACAAGGAAGAAGTAATTAAAATATTCAAAGAACAGAGCCCTGACTCAATAGGGGAACCTTGATCCGCATATTCGCATATATTACTGCTATAAAAGCAGGTATTCAGAATTCAGGAGTCAGAATTCAGAATATTAAAGAGTTTAACCGTTCTCTATTCTGACTACTGACTACTGACTCCTGACTACTGAAATTAAAGCAGGTATGCGGAGGTTGTTTTCTTGAAGGCTCTTATCCTGGCAGGCGGGCGCGGCACCCGGCTCCGGCCGCTTACGTATACCACTGCCAAACAATTAATACCGGTAGCCAATAAACCGATTATAAACTTCGTGTTGGAGCAGGTCAGCAGCGCCGGGATAAAGGATATCGGCATTATCATATCCCCGGAAACCGGCAGCCACATCAAGGAGGCGCTTGGGGACGGTTCACGCTGGGGGGCGGTGATATCATACATTCTTCAGGAGAACCCGGCAGGGCTGGCTCACGCGGTAATAACCGCGAGGAATTTCCTGGGTAATTCTTCGTTTCTGATGTTTCTCGGTGATAACCTTATTCAGGGAGGTGTCGGCGCGCTAGTCAGGGAATTTAGCGCCGGCCGTAGCGATTCAATTATTCAATTAAAGAAAGTTAGGGATCCCCGGCAGTTCGGAGTGGCAGTACTCGGGTCCCGGCAAGAAGTGTTGAGGTTGGTGGAAAAACCCCAAGAGCCGCTCAGCGACTTGGCTCTGGTGGGTATTTATCTTTTTAACCCGGCAATCCATGCCGCCATAGACAAAATTAAACCGTCCTGGCGGGGGGAACTGGAAATCACCGATGCCATTCAGCAGATGGTTGACTCGGGGCGCCGCGTGGAGGCCAGGCTGCTGGAAGGCTGGTGGCTGGATACCGGTAAGAAGGATGATATTCTGGAAGCCAACCGGGTAGTTTTAGACGAATATGCCGTCCGCCGGGTGGGCGGGTCGGTCGACGCCGCCAGTGAGATTTCCGGCAGGGTTGATATCGCCAGTGGCGCGGTAATAACCAACAGTGTCATTCGCGGGCCGGTGGTGATTGGGGAAAACGCCGCGGTCATCAATTCCTTTGTCGGTCCTTACACTGCTATCGGCAAGGGTACTATCCTCGAGAAAGTCGGGGTGGAACACTCAGTGGTGCTGGAAAACTGCCGGCTATCCGGCGTGGAACGGATTGAAGACAGCTTGATCGGCGGCAATACCCGGGTCAATCACGCTGACGCCGGGCGCCATGCTTGCCGCTTGTTTGTCGGAGATGACACGGAAATCACTTTATAGCCGCAGGGGGACTGGAAATGAAAATTTTGGTAACAGGCGGGGCGGGGTTTATCGGCAGCAATTTTATCAGGTATATTTTAGAAAAATATAGTTATCAGGTAATTAACCTTGATTCATTAACATATGCGGGCAACTTAGAAAATCTTACCGGTGTCGCGGAAAACCCCGGTTATCAATTTGTACGCGGCGATATCACGGACAGGTCGTGTCTTGATAATATTTTTAAGCAGGGGATAGACGCCGTAATTAATTTCGCAGCGGAGACACATGTCGACCGCAGTATTACAGGCGCCGGCGTTTTCATCCGGACCAATGTCCTGGGTGTTCAAGAATTGCTGGAAGCGGTACGCAGGCATAACGTTCCGAGATTTCTTCAGGTTTCTACTGATGAAGTTTACGGCTCATTAGGGGAAAACGGATTTTTTACTGAAGAAACTTCCCTGGCGCCCGGCAGCCCATACTCGGCGAGTAAAGCGGCGGCTGATTTGCTCGCGCTGGCCTATTACCGGACCTTCAGTGTTCCGGTTAGCATTACCCGCTGCTCCAACAACTATGGGCCTTACCAGTTTCCGGAGAAGCTGATTCCTTTGATGGTCACCAACGCTCTGGAAGACAAGTCGCTCCCTTTATACGGGGACGGCTTGCACGTGCGGGACTGGCTCCACGTGCTGGACCATTGCCGGGCGCTGGATCTGGTTCTGCACCGGGGTAAACCGGGAGAAGTATATAACATCGGCGGTAACAACGAGTGGGCAAACATAGAAATAATCCGCCTCATCCTGGCCGAACTGGGCAAGCCGGAATCACTAATCAAATATGTGCCGGACAGACCCGGCCACGATCGCCGCTATGCCATTAACGCCGCCAAGATTAAGGAAGAATTGGGGTGGCGGCCGGTATACGCTTTCGAGCAGGGACTGAAGGATACGATCAACTGGTACCGCGCCAATAAGGAGTGGTGGCGGAAAATTAAGTCCGGCGAATACCTGGAGTATTACGAAAAAATGTATACCGCCCGGTGAATCCTTGCCGGCGCGGCGGGTGAGGAGTTGTGGTCCGATGATTAAAGACGTGCAGGTAAAGAAACTGGTTAAACACAACGATGATCGCGGCTTTTTTATGGAAATATTGCGTGACGATGACCAACTGTTGACCCGCTTTGGCCAGGCTTCGATGTCCAGAACATACCCCGGTGTGGTCAAAGCTTTTCATTATCATGAGCACCAGGATGACTTGTGGTTTTTTCCAGTTGGCAATGCGCAGGTGGTTCTGCACGACCTGCGCGAAGGTTCGCCAACCAAAGGGGAGACCAATGTTTTTTATCTGGGTGAAGATAATCCGCTCTTGCTGGTGATACCAAAAATGGTGGCACACGGCTACCGGGTGCTCGGCAACATGCCGGCGCTGATTGTCTATTTTACCACTGCCTCGTACGACCCGGACAAACCGGACGAAAAACGCCTGGCCTGGGATGATCCGGATATCGGTTTTGACTGGACTACAAAAAACAGGTAAGAACGACAGACCTTATGCCCGTGTCCATAGGGACGTAATGTGAACCGTAGGTAGTTTGGTAAGGCAGACAGCAGATATTGAGGTGTTGTGTTTGGCTTATATGGAGGTGGGGTGCTATTCTTCTCCGGCACTTCGACAAACACGATATGAATTTCTCCATTGACCGGCTCCGACTGCTCAGACGGCGGAGAGGTTGCCTCTCTTGATGATGATTCGCTGCCACCCATAATCCCTATTTTATGTCCGTTCTCGTACATATCCTCGGCGACGGTTCCGCCGCCCATGATACCGATCTTGTTTCCTGTTAGCTCATCGCCGGGATTGCCCACAGTCGTACCGCCGCCCATGATGCCAACCTGCTTATTAATATCACCTTCACCGTCAATGGTGATCCCGATACTCCCGCCTCCATGATCCTCAATCCAACCGAAGCCGGGTATCCATATATGTGGCTTACCGTCGATGATAGCTCTGTCGCCGGACTTTTGGCTGGATGACGGCTGTGCTGACGATTTAGAAGTTACCACTGGCAGCGATGCAGGTTTTGATGGTGCAGAGGGTTGAGTTTTTTCTTCTGCCTTTATTACTTCGTTTTTCGTTAGCTCATTTTCGGCAACAGTCTTCGGCTCGGCAACAGGAGTATCATCAGAAAGAATAAATGGCGACACTTCTTTTTGACTCGCCTCAATTTCAGCGATTACGGCGGTTTTTACAGGCTCGGCGGGTAAATCTCCGACCTCGGCGTTCCGAGGCCACACAGCGGCACACAATGCGACACAGGCGATAATGCCTATTCCGACGATAATTAGCTTTTTCAATATACCATCTCCCTCAACAGACACTACCACAGACAGAGGGAGATAGCTACTAAATTATAAGCGACGATCCAATAAAAAAGGGCAAACCAGCCAACGGCGCTTAATTTATCGAATAATACCATTCCATTCCGATATAGCATATGATATAATTAATTATTGCAAATGCTATATTAACTAGCAGGAGTGCAGGAGGCGTTAAGATGGTCTTTTCATCTGTTGTTAAAAAGGTAAGGCTCGAACTTAAATTAAGCCAACAGCAGTTGGCTCAAGCATTAAATGTAAGTTATACAACGATTAATCGATGGGAGAATGGGCACGTAGTACCAAGTAACCTTGCCCAAAAAAGTTTTTTTGATTTTTGTGAAAGCAACTTCATTGATGTGTCTCAGCTATTGAAAAGCGAAGCAAAGAACTAATAATAACCTATCCAGGAGAAGGTGTTGAAAATGGCAAGAGCAGATTTGCTCTATGATTTAATAAAATATGGCTTAAACAATGACAATCCTAATTTCCGCAAGGTAGCAGAAGCTATCTGCGCAGAAGAACGGGCAAAACAGCACGGTGTGTTGGCAAATAAAGTTGAAGAGTTGCTGAGGATTCAAAACAGACCATTGATGAGGGATATTTCTCAACCTTCAGTGCGAAATGGTGAACAGAGCTTATTTATTGAAAAGATTCCTGCCAGAAAACTCGAACAGTTGCTATTGCCTCAATCAGTTGTGGATAGCTGCCGTGATTTGATAGAAGAGCAGTCACGTGCCGATTTGTTACGTTCACATGGATTAGAACCCCGCAATAAAGTTCTTCTTGTTGGCCCGCCTGGAAATGGGAAAACATCATTGGCTGAGGCTATTGCCGAAGCTTTGATGTTGCCCTTGCTAACGGTAAAATATGAAAGCATTGTTGGTGCATATCTTGGCGAAACAGCTACTCGACTCGGAAAACTTTTTGATTACGCTAAGACAAGACAGTGCGTCTTGTTTTTTGATGAATTTGAGACTCTTGGAAAAGAACGCGGCGATACGCATGAGACCGGAGAAATAAAAAGGGTAGTCAGCTCTTTACTACTGCAAATTGATTCTTTACCAAGCTACGTTATTGTAATTGCAGCGACAAACCACGATGCGCTCTTGGATAGAGCTGCATGGAGGCGTTTTCAATTACGCTTATCGCTCCCCAAGCCTTCACGTCGGGATTTAGAATTGTGGTTTGCACAGTTTGAGAGCCGTGTTGGCTTTGATTTTGGATTAGAGCCTTCTACATTGGCAAAAAAATTTTTAGGAAAAAGCTATGCCGAAGCAGAAGAGTTTGCATTATCTGTTTATCGAAAATATGTTTTAAAATTACCCGATGGCAATGCAAAAAGTATTACACAGACAGAATTGAGCCTTTATCTTACCAGTGCGCAAGGCAACATAGATAAAGGTCAGGAAGAAGGTGTAGAATAATGCCCGAAAGACCAGAAAGGCCAATTATTTTATTTGGTAAACCCAATACTGCTGACAGGAACACTAAAGGCGGTGGATCACCTAAAATAGGTTTCCCCTCTCATTCAAGACAGGCATCTCGACTCGAACCAAAGTTGGAAGCCCTTCAGAAAGTAATTGATAATAATAAAATACTTCTTCAACAGTCACCTACAGGAATAGAGCCTGAAAAGACTCTTGTCTTCGAGGTGTCAGGAGAGTTGAAATCTTTTTATACTGCTGTAAAAAATCTTGGGGACGATGTCGAATGGATATTTGATACATCTGAATATATGCTTGTTACGGATGATTTTTATGTCTGCAAGATGGATAAACATACAAAAACAATATCAAGGGATGAAACTAAGTCCAAATTTACCGGCAAAGTTTATTGTATTCTTGCGAATAACCGTGCCCTTGAAGAGATGGTATCGCTGTGGAAGAGCTATGCAAAAAATCCAAATATGAGTTTCCCTACCGGCAAAACAGGGCTCCGAGATGTTTTCAATAATCTCATCGATATTCACTTTTGGGGCTATAAGGAACGGATTGAGGAGACCGGTATTTTAGAAGCATGGAAAGAGGATTTGCAATTAGAACCTGAGCTCAGTGAAGTAAAGTGTGAAATCGAACTTTTTTACAGAAAGTCGAAGGAGCTACAGCAACGCCGAGAAAATGATGTAAAAGATCTAATTCAATCAGCTGGGGGACAAGTATTAGGAAGTACGGTTATTGACGCAATCAATTATCATGCACTTCTGGCCTCTTTGCCGCGACAAACAGTTCAATCCATTATTGATAAAAAAGATGTAGCTCTTGCTTCTGCCGAGCAAATAATGTTCTTTCAAGCCGTAGGACAAAGCGTGATAATTTCTGGTGATAATATTTCAGACAGCACTCTACAAGTTAACGTACCTTCCATTGTCAGTGATGAACCAATTATTGCACTATTTGACGGATTGCCCCAAGAAAATCACCCTTATTTAAACGGTCTGCTGAATGTTGACGATCCCGATAACTACGCTGCCCATTACACAGTATCAGCAAGGATGCATGGTACTTCTATGGCTTCATTGATTGCACATGGAGACATAAATAATATCCGGCACCAAGTCACACATAAAATTTATGTCAGACCAATAATGAAGTCCAAGAGTACTCTCAATGGAACAGGAGAAGAAATTCCGGATGACATTTTGATTGTCGACAAGGTTCATGAAGCCGTGCGCAGACTTTTTGAACCTGATGCCGGTCGCGTTGCTCCCAGTGTAAGGGTTATAAATCTTTCTATTGGTTTTCCGTGTCGGATTTTTGATCGACTGATGAGCCCTCTGGCACGCTTACTTGATTGGTTAAGCTTTACATACAGGGTTCTTTTCGTTGTGAGCGCGGGTAATCATTCAGACGATATGGATGTAGGGATGTCCTTTAGTGATTTTTCTGATCTCAGTATGGAACAACGAGATGAGGTTATCATACGACACTTAAACAATAATTTACGTTTTCAAAGATTACTTTCTCCTGCAGAAAGCATGAATGCTCTGACTGTAGGAGCGACGTTTTCAGATGATTCAGTTTACACCCCAGATGCGCGCCAAATTCTCCCTTGTTCGGATGACATGGTAAGTCCGATAAGTGCTCTTGGTCGTGGATTAAACAATTCCATTAAACCTGACATTATTTATTACGGCGGCAGAAATACTGTAATGCAAAACATTATGAGTACCACTAAACTACATTGGCGTGAGACTTTAACAAAAGCGCCGGGAACTGTTTCTGCTGCCCCATTTGATATAACAGGTGGTGCCCAAAAAATAATGTATTCATATGGTACAAGCAATGCTGCTGCAATAACTTCGCATGAAGCCTCTCGGTGTTTTGATACATTATCGGATGTTTTTAGTGATGCTGGAGAAGTTCTGCCTTACGAATTTACTGCGTTGCTTATCAAAGCTATGTTAATTCACGGAGCTGAATGGGGCGAACTTTTTAAGAAATTTAATTTTGCTCTTGGGTCCCCACAAAGAGCATCAGACTTTGTATATAGATTCTTCGGGTACGGGAAACCCAACATTGACAAGTCAGTTGAATGTACCAAAAATCGTATAACACTGATTGGATATGGTGAGTTAAAAGATGGTGAAGCCCACCTTTTCGATTTACCTCTGCCTTTTGACGAATTCAGCCGTGAAAAAATACTTCGGAGATTGACTGCCACATTGGCCTGTTTCTCTCCTATTACACCTTCTCGACAGGCATATCGTTCAGCACAACTGTGGTTCTCAATAGAAGGTGCCAAAAAGCACTTGATTGACAACCGTATTGATGTAGATTGGCAAGCTGCAAGAAGAGGAAGCTTACAACATGAGATATTTGAAAACAACGAAATTGTTGTATGGGGTACTGACGATGTCATTCAGTTAAAAGTTAATTGTGCCAATGTCGCAGATGACAATTTCAGCGGCTCTGTCCCGTATGCATTAATGGTTTCTTTTGAAATAGACGCTACTGTTAACATTGATGTTTACGAAAGGGTGTCGACAAAGATCAGCCCGAGAATTACAGTATAACTATCGTTTTTTGGAGGTAAGTATATATGGCAAAGAAGAAAAAGGAAACAAAAGAGCAACCCGTCGAACAGGTGCTTTGGGCATCTGCCGACAAGTTGCGTAAAAATATGGACGCCGCCGAGTACAAGCACATCGTATTGGGGCTTATATTCTTGAAGTATATCTCGGACAACTTCTATGAGTTATACCGCAAGCTGGAATCCGGCGAGGGCGATTATGAGGGTGCAAACCCCAATGATCCCTATGAATATCGCGCTGAGAATGTCTTTTACGTGCCACCGCAGGCTCGTTGGGACTATCTCCAAGGTCGAGCGAAACTTTCCACCATCGGCAAAGACGTTGACGACGCTATGGACGCCATCGAGAAGGACAACCCTTCCCTGAAGGGTGTGCTTCCCAAAGAGTATGCCAAGGAGAAGCTAGACAAGCAGTCCCTCGGTGGTCTGATCGACCTGATCAGTACAATTGCCCTTGGCGACAGTGTGTCACGCTCCAACGATGTCCTCGGAAGAGTGTATGAATATTTTCTCGGTCAGTTCGCCCTTGCGGAAGGGAAAAAGGGCGGACAGTTCTATACGCCAAGGTGCGTTGTTCAGTTACTGGTGGAAATGCTTGAGCCCTATGAAGGCCGCGTATTTGACCCGTGCTGTGGCAGCGGCGGAATGTTTGTCCAAAGCGAGAAATTCATAGAAGCCCATGCTGATCGTTATAATGGCAAAGCGCGCGAGATAGACAAGCTCTTTGATCGCGTGGTATCCATCTACGGTCAGGAAAGCAACCAGACTACCTGGCGTTTGTGCAAGATGAACCTTGCTCTTCGTGGAATCGACAGCTCAAACGTAAAGTGGAATAACGAAGGATCTTTCCTGAACGACGCACATCCAGACCTGAAAGCGGACTTTGTCATAGCTAATCCGCCATTTAACGACAGCGACTGGAGCGGTGAGCTATTGAAAAATGACGGACGTTGGCAGTACGGCGGTAAAGACAACCCGCCCCCAGCCGGAAATGCAAATTACGCATGGATTCAGCACTTCCTTTATCACCTGAACCCGGAGGGAATGGCTGGGTTTGTATTAGCGAAAGGATCACTATCTAGCAAGACAAACGGTGAGGATAAAATCCGTAAAGCCCTAGTGGATGCTGGGCTTGTGGACTGCATCGTCAACCTGCCAACAAAGCTGTTCCTGAACACGCAGATTCCTGCCTGCCTGTGGTTCCTCTCCCGCGAAAAGGAAAGTAACTCGAACCACCCACGCCGGAACAAAGTATTATTCATCGATGCCCGTAATATGGGGACACTCATTAACCGTAGGACACGTGAATTCACACCAGATGATACTAAGACCATCGCAGATACTTATCACAATTGGAAGAAGAATAATGGAGCGTATGAGGACATTCCCGGTTTTTGTAAATCCGCAACAGTCGCAGAAATTGCTGCGCTTGATTATGTGCTAACACCAGGCCGCTATATTGGATTACCAGATGATGAGGATGATTTTGACTTTACTGAGCGTGTCCGCACACTGACAGCTGAGCTCGAGGCTCAGATGGCGGTGTGCGTCGCTCTTGACAATCGCATCCGTGAAAACCTCGCGAAAGTAGAGGTGGCAAGTGGTGAGTGAGTGGAGAGAATACAATCTTGGCTCAGTGATTGACATTCATGACAGCAAGAGAATTCCTCTTTCCACCATGCAACGTGAAAAGAGAAAAGGAGTCTATCCCTATTACGGTGCCCAAGGAATCATCGATTACATTGATGATTATATTTTCGATGGTTCTTACTTGCTCATTGCCGAAGATGGAGAGAATCTAAAATCGCGCCAGAGCAATGTCGCTTTTCAGGTCAAGGGACAATTCTGGGTAAACAACCACGCTCACATTGTTTCTTCTAATGAATTAAGCAATCAAGCATTGATCTACTACATTTTGAACAGCATTGACCTAGACCAGTATATAACTGGTTCAGCACAACCGAAACTTAATCAAGAAATGTTGAGATCAATTATTGTTACATTACCACCACGACCGATACAAGATGCCATCGCCGAAGTCCTCTCCTCCCTCGACGATAAAGTCGACCTGCTCACTCGGCAGAACGCTACATTGGAGGCCTTGGCGCAGACGTATTACCGGCAATGGTTTATTGAGGATAATGACAATAATACTATCCCAGTGTCGCAGATTGCCACCCTTGAAAATAACAGCATCAATCCGGCGCGACAACCGTTGGAACCTTTTTATCATTATAGCATCCCAGCGTTTGATAATGCCCAAACCCCGGCAGTCGAATTGGGAAAGACAATACTGAGCAACAAGTTCATAGTGCCACCCAACGTTATTCTGGTTTCTAAGCTAAATCCGATTACGCCTCGTGTTTGGCGAATCGATAAACATGTAAAGCCAAACAGTGTTTGCTCCACCGAATTTCAAGTGTTGAAGCCACATAATGAAAAACATTACCTTTTCCTGTATTGCTTGATGAAATCGAAAGATGTGGTATCCAGTTTTGCGATGAGCACCACAGGGACAAGTGGAAGCCACCAGCGGATAAGGCCAGAGTATATCTTAGAGATAGAAACACCCGAACCGGATGAAAAACGATTGATTGAGTTCAACGAAATAATGACACCCATGATGGATAAGGTGAGCAGGAATCAAGCCCAAATTCTCACCCTGCAAAAACTCCGCGACACGCTGTTGCCCAAGCTCATCAGTGGAGAAGTTCGTGTGAAACAGTAAAGGAGGGATACACCTTGCCAAAGCTCTGTGAGTCTGAAATTGAAATAATGGCGATCGAGGAGCTAGTCTCCCTTGGCTACACCTATGTTGCTGGTGTGGATATTGCGCCTGATGAGCCTGGTGCCGAAAGAAACAGCTACGGCGATATACTGCTTATAGGACGTCTTGAGCGCGCGCTGGTAAAACTGAATCCGACAATACCAAGAGATGCAATCGAGAGCGCAATAAAGAAACTCTCCCGTATTGCGTCCTCAAATATGCTTGCTGACAATGAAGCCTTCCATCGGATGCTGATTGACGGCATTCCTGTGGAATATCGCAAAGGTAATGACATCGTCGGCGACTATGTTCGTGTCTGCGATTTTACTACTGATGGCGTTAAGAATAATGAGTTCCTCGTCATCAATCAATACACCATCATTGAAAATAATAACAACAAGCGTCCGGATGTTCTTTTGTTTATAAACGGAATCCCGGTGGTGTTATTCGAACTAAAAAATCCAGCTGATGAAAACGCCACTATCCGGAAGGCATTCGATCAGATAGAGACGTACAAAGTGACTATTCCGAGCCTCTTTACGTTTAATGAGATCTGCATCGTGTCTGACGGGCTTGAGGCCAAGTCGGGATCATTAACTGCTTCCTATTCCAGATATAGTGCATGGAAAACGAAAGATGGTATAAACGAGGCGTCCAAGTTTGATGATGAGCTGTCAACACTGATTCACGGTCTTTGTACCCCTGCCACACTACTGGACTATATCCATAACTTCATAACGTATGAAAAATCCAAGAGCGAGGACAAGGTTACCAAAGTCGTTAAGGTTGAAACGGTAAAGAAGATCGCAGCATACCATCAGTATTACGCCGTAAACAAGGCGGTCGCCAGCACCGAAGAAGCAGCTAAAAGCGGCGGCACAAAGAAAGCCGGTGTGGTATGGCATACTCAGGGTGCTGGCAAATCGCTCTCGATGGTCTTCTATACCGGCAAGATCGTGCAGACTCTAAATAATCCGACCGTTTTGGTCATCACTGATCGCAACGACCTTGACGATCAGCTTTTTGACACCTTTGCGGATAACAGCGATCTGCTCCGTCAACCACCCCGCCAAGCGCAGTCCTGCGAGGAACTAAAAACTCTGTTGAGGGTAGCGTCCGGCGGCATTGTATTTACAACGATTCAGAAGTTCGTCCCTGACAACGACCAGTCGGTTTATGAGTTGCTATCTTCACGCGACAACATCATCGTTATTGCCGATGAAGCGCACCGTACACAGTACGGATTCAATGCGAAGTTGCGTGACATCAAGGATGAAAACAAACAGGTGACCGGTCAGCGCATCGCCTATGGATTTGCTAAGTATGTACGTGATGCCCTTCCGAATGCGACATTCATAGGCTTTACCGGGACGCCGGTTGAAAAGCAGGACGCAAACACACCGGCGGTCTTTGGTAATTATATTGATATTTACGACATCGCCCAGGCGGTTGAGGATAAAGTTACCGTTCGTATTTATTACGAAAGCCGTTTGGCAAAAGTTAACCTCACCGAGGAAGGCAAGAAGCTGATCGAACAGTTTGATGCTGAGCTCGATGATATAGGAGAGGTAGACGAGGCTAAGGCTGCCAAACTAAAATGGGCAAAGCTCGAAGCCATCGTAGGTAATAAGGATAGAATAACGACACTGGCCAAAGACATAGTCACGCATTTTGAAGAGCGAGAACAGGTCTTCGAAGGCAAGGCTATGATCGTCGCGATGAGCCGCCGTATTGCTGCCGACCTATACGATGAAATTATTAGCCAGCGCCCCGAATGGCACAGCAATGACTTGGACAAGGGTGTTATAAAAGTGGTTATGACCACGAGCAGCTCCGACGGTCCGAAGCTCCAAAAGCACCATACCACCAAGACCCAGCGGAAAGCCTTGGCGCAGCGCCTTAAGGATGAGGATGATCCCCTCAAATTTGTTATTGTTCGCGATATGTGGCTGACCGGATTTGATGCGCCGTGCCTCAACACGATGTATATAGATAAGCCCATGAAGGATCACAACCTAATGCAGGCCATTGCCCGCGTCAATCGTGTATTTAAAGACAAGCCTGGCGGTCTGATCGTGGATTACATAGGAATTGCCACAAATCTGAAAAAGGCCCTCGGCTTCTATGCCGAGAGTGGTGGTAAAGGTGTCCCCGCCGAGACCCATGAAAAGGCCGTCGCCATCATGATTGAAAAGCTGGAGGTGGTGCGCCAGCTTCTGCATGGATTTGATTATTCGGGTTTTTTCGATGCGGCAGTGAAAGATAAACTGTCCCTAATCCTGCGCGCCGAGGACTTCATCCTTAATATCGAGGACGGCAAGTCACGCTTCATAAAAGAAGTCACTCTACTTGGGCAGGCTTACGCTCTGGCCAAGCCCGACCAGGCCACGATAGACAACGCCGAGGAGATCGCATTCTTCCAGGCGGTTAAGGCAAGGCTGGCGAAGTTTGAGACCGGTGGTGCCGGAGGCGGTGATGGTTACGATACAGTTATCAAGAACATCGTCGATTCCGCAATCGCCTCAGAGCAGGTCATAGATATCTTCAGCGCCGCAGGCATGGAGAAACCTGAGCTCTCCATCCTGTCAGAGGAGTTCCTCAAAGAAATCGAGGGAATGCAATACAAAAATGTGGCCATTGAGCTTCTCAAAAAGATACTTAACGACGAAATCAAGATGCGTTCAAAGCACAACCTAACCAAGTCAAAATCCCTGATGGATATGCTCGAGGCTGCGATTAAACGGTATCAAAACAACCTGTTGACCACCGCAGAAATCATCGAGGAGCTTATTCGCATTGCCAAGGAGATTAACAAAGCTGATAAACGCGGAGAGGAAATGGGCCTCTCCGAAGACGAGCTCGCTTTTTACGATGCTTTGGAAACCAATGACAGCGCAGTTAAGGTGCTTGGGAATGACCAGCTTCGTGCGATTGCTCGCGAAATAGCTGATAAGGTCAAAAAGAATGCGACCATCGATTGGACAATAAAAGAAAGCGTTCGTGCGCGACTCATGGTGATAGTCCGCAGAATACTGAATAAATACGGCTATCCTCCTGACAAACAAAAAATGGCCGTAGATCTCGTTATGAAGCAAGCTGAAAATCTTGCAGACATTTGGACTTCAAATGATTACGTTGTTCGTGAGTCGGTATACGATAATGAGTACTATAAATATAATAAAGTTGCAGAGGCTCCTGTTAACGATTATCAAACGAAAAAGCCAAGCCGAGAATAAGCATATATGTGTTTTATATGCGAAGGAGAGGCGCTATCCCTTGCGGGACAACGCCTCTCCTTCGCTTTTCCGTATCGGTTTGGGGTATGGTTCAATAAGTTTCCCTATTAAACCGTGCCTTTATCAAAAGGTCTTTTTTTTTCGAAAAATTACCGGCAGCCCTACATAAAATTTGGGGTGATAGACAAAATATTATCAAATTATTATCAAAATGCCAGGGGGTGATGAGCAATTAACGGCAATGGTTTGTCTTCGAAAAAGAAATTATTAATTTACGCAGCCTGCCTGCTGGCGCTGACAATTGGACTGTTTTCACTGCACGGAAGGCAAGCCGCGGCGCAAAACCCCACCCTGTACTGGGGAAGCGCCGGGGATGACGTTATCAGCGTGCAACAACGGCTTAACCAATGGGGATATTATAATGGCAGCTTGGACGGGTTTTATGGCAATGATACCTTTCGGGCAGTCAGTAACTTCCAGCAAAGCAACGGCATCCCTCCCGATGGTATAGTGGGGCAGGCTACCTGGGACGCTCTCGGATTAAGCGTCCCCAATGAGGCGCCGGCAGTTTCCAGAGGAGCGGCCACCGACCGGGGTGATGTTACGCTCCTGGCGCGGGTGATTGAAGGCGAAGCGGCGGACGAACCGCTGGTCGGCAAAGTAGCTGTGGGCGCGGTCATATTAAACCGGACAAAAAGCGCTTCTTTCCCGCATTCAATTAGCGGCGTAATTTTTCAGCCTGAAGCTTTCGAGTCGATTGAGAACGGACAAGCTTACCGGCCTTTAAGCGAGGAATCCCTCCAGGCCGCCCAGATGGCCATGAGCGGGTATGACCCTTCAGGCGGATCGCTCTTTTTCTGGAACCCGGCCAAATCAGTAAGCCCATGGATATGGAGCAGAAATATTGTTACCCAAATCGGCAATCACGTTTTTGCCCAGTGAAGGGGGGTTGATTGATGAGAAAGTGGATTTTAGCCGGGGTCATCGGTCTGCTGGCGCTGGCGGCGGCCGGTTCCTGGGGCTACAGCCAGTACACGGCCAACCGTCAACTGGAAAATTATTTAAGCAATAAATACCAGCGCGCTTTTTACGACCTGGCAAGCCAAACACAAAGTCTTGAAGTGCTCTTGTCAAAAAGCATGGTTGCTTCAGACCCGCGCCTGGACAGCAATCTGCTGATGGATATTCGCCAGCAGGCGGCATTTGCCCAGTCCAACCTCGGGCAACTGCCGTTAAACGATGCAATGGCCGGGCGCACGGCCAAGTTTCTAAGCCAGGTGGGAGATTATGCGGACAGTTTAGCCCGGCAGGTCAATCAGGGTGAAGCTATTGACACCAAGCACTGGGATACCCTGAACAGTCTTTACCAGCAGGCGACCGCATTGAACAGTGAGCTGCAGGGAATGCAGGCCGGCGTTGCTCAAAATAATTTTTATTTCGGAGAAATGGTGCGTCAGGTTAGAAATAAACTGCAAAAACCTCCGGATGACCTTGCCAAGACTGATTTTCAGGCAATGGATAAACAGATGCAGCGCTACCCCGCGCTGATCTATGACGGGCCTTATTCAGAACACCTGGAACGAACAGAGCCCGAGGATTTAAACGGAATGAGCGATGTGGACGCGCCGGAAGCGGAGCAAAGAGCGCTAGCTTTTATTGACAAGCAGGGTAGCGCCGAATATCAGGCCAGGGTTACCGGGACAACCAACGGGCGCATTCCGGCACACCGGGTGGAAGTGACCCGGGTAGGTGGGCAGGACGGCACGGCAACAATACTGGATGTGTCCCGGCAGGGCGGCAAGGTGATCTGGATGATGAATTCCCGGCCGACCGGCACTCAGAGTGTCAGCATTGACGAAGCGCGGCAGAAAGCCTTGCGATTCCTGGCCGGCCGTGGTTTCGGGGAAATGCGCTCGACATATTTTCAGCGTCATGGAAATTCAGCCACTTTTAACTTCGCGGCGCTGCAGAATGGTGTTACCCTCTATCCAGATTTGGTGAAGGTGACCGTTGCTTTAGACAACGGCGAAGTTACCGGAACAGAAACCTCCGGTTACCTGATGTCCCACAAGCAGCGCGCCCTGCCGGAAGCGGCCATTTCGCGCGAGCATGCGCGCGCGGCAATTAACCCGCGATTAAACGTATCCGGAGGAGATCTTGTGCTCATCCCGGTTGGCGTTTCAGATGAAAAACTGGCTTACGAATTCCATGGCAAATTGGGGGAGGACTCCTACTTAATTTATATTGACGCTGTTAACGGGCGGGAGGAAAATGTTTTAAAACTAATCGAGACACCTGGCGGCACATTGACTATGTAACTGTCCAGCCTTTTCCGGTTGACACCTCGTTGCGCTTGTGCTAAAATAACTATAATTTTATGAATTTATCAAGCATACGCAAGGCTATGAAGGGGAAGAAAAGCGCTGTAATCGCCAGCGAGCCGGGGTTTGGTGCAAGCCCGGTCGAGGAAAGCGCCAGGGGCCGCCCCGGATGCCGCGGGTGAAAAATCCTTTTAAGGAGAATAAGCCGCCGCCGGCTTGCCGCCGTTAACTGGCAGGAGAGGGCTGCATAGAAAACCCAAAATGGGTGCAGTATGCGGCCAATTAGGGTGGTACCGCGAGAAAATCCCGTCCCTTTTGGGGGCGGGTTTTTTTTGTCAGTTCATCACGAAGGAGTGATATGGATTGAAAGAAATACTGGAACTTCTCGAATCCGACGCCAGGCTTACCGCCGGGCAGATTGCCACAATGCTCGGCCGGGATGAGGAAGAAGTTGCGCGGATTATTAAAGAGTCGGAAGAAAAAAAACTAATCCAGGGTTATTTTACACTGGTTGACTGGGATAAATTCGGATCCGAGAAGGTTACCGCAATGATTGAGGTGAAAATATCACCGCAGCGGGACGTGGGTTTTGACGCGGTGGCCGAGCGCATTTACCGGTTCCCCGAGGTGCGGAGTGTCAGATTGATGTCGGGCGCTTATGACCTGATGGTGATGATAGAAGGTGGCACAATGAAGGAGGTTGCTCATTTTGTCTCCTTTAAACTGGCCTCGATGGAATATGTTCTAAGCACCGCGACTCATTTTGTCTTAAAAACTTATAAGCATCATGGTGTCATCACTGATGACGCAGAAGAAGACAGAAGGCAGGTGATCGTACCATGACTTTACAAACTGACTGGTCGGAAATGATTAACCCGGCTGTGCGTGATCTGCCGCCTTCCGGCATCAGGCGCTTTTTTGATTTGGTTACGGAAGTAAAAGGCATCATTTCGCTGGGGGTAGGTGAGCCGGACTTTGTAACGCCTTGGCATATCCGGGAAGCTTGCTTATATTCACTGGAAAAAGGCTACACCATGTACACCTCGAACCACGGGATGCTGGAACTGCGCGAGGAGATTGCCCGGGACATCCATGATACCTATAAAGTAGACTATAACCCGCGCAGTGAAATTCTGGTAACTGTCGGGGTCAGTGAAGGCCTGGATCTGGCCATGCGCGCCCTGCTCCAGCCCGGGGACGAGGTATTGATTCCCCAGCCGTCATATGTTTCCTACGCGCCTTGCGTCATTTTAACCGGTGGCAAACCGGTTTATATAAGTACAGCAGCGGAAAACGGTTTTCAGTTAACTGGGGAGCAAGTTGAAAAGGCTATTACTCCAAAGACCAAGATTCTTGTATTAAGCTATCCGAACAACCCCACCGGCGCCACTATTGACCGGCAAAACCTCCTGGAAATGACAGAAGTGGCCGCTGCGCATAACCTGATTGTCATCTCCGATGAAGTATATGACAAACTAACTTATGTGGGAGAGCATACTTGTGTTTCTTCCCTGCCGGGAATGCGCGAGCGGACGGTGTTGTTGAACGGATTCTCCAAGGCTTACGCCATGACTGGCTGGCGCGTCGGATACGCGGCCGGCAACGGCGACTTTATTTCAGCCATGACCAAGATCCACCAGTACACCATGTTATGCGCCCCGATTACCGCCCAGGTTGCCGCCCTGGAGGCGCTAAAGAACGGCCGGAGAGAAATGCGCAAAATGATTGACATGTATAACCGCCGCCGCCGGCTGGTCGTGGAAGCTTTTCGTGAAATGGGGCTGCCGTGTTTCGAGCCGCGCGGCGCATTTTACGCGTTTCCCGACATAAGGAGCACCGGGCTGTCCTCGGAGGAGTTCGCCATGCAGTTGCTCAAAGAAGAAAAAGTGCTGGTGGTGCCGGGCGACGCTTTCGGAGAGCAGGGTGAAGGATTTGTCCGCTGCGCATATGCGGCCTCCTGGGAAGATTTGGGTGAAGCGCTAAAGAGGATGGGCAGCTTCGTCAAGCGCAGGCTGTCACGGGGGAAAGTATTGACTGCTTCTTTCAGAAAGCCTGTGCAGAATGAAAAAGAAGAGCAAGTAGGGACTGTTCTAGCCTTGCCATAAGAGAGGTTATTTATTAAGAAAATTTGATTGAGGGCAAGTTAAATTACTGTAAGAGGATATATCCAGCCCCGGCGCCGCCGGGGTTTTGCTTTCTGTGATTAGTGGATAAGTGAGGGAACTGTTTGAGGCGCAAAGCGCCGAGTTTGACCGAACCCGAGGGCGATAGAGTTCGTACATTTATAGGGGCCAAACATGAGCCGCGTTGTATACCCAAAGGTTGCCGGCGAATTTGTTCTTCTTATTAATCTGTTGCAAGCCAGTGTTTTGCGAAATATGGAAATTATTAACCGTTATTGTCATCATACGCTAAGCATATTATGCATAAAACGTATCCTTAACAGTCACATGAAGTCCAGGGATTGCATATATCTGAAAAAGGTGGGTTACGGTTAAATAATAAACCATCTATAAAAAGGCGCCGCTCATAAAAGCCGGACAAAAGCGGCCGTCCTGAGGGTGATAATTGGTGAAAAACGGTGACGAAAGCAGTATTCTGGGTAATGTTTTGAGAGGTATCGGTGAACTGGTCGAACTGGTGCAAAAAATGGACGCCGAAGGGAAGACGGAAATTAACAGGTTTGGAACATTAGGCGACTTCCACGGGCAGCAGGGAACAGGTGCCCGCTATGGCTTTACTCTGAGAACGGGTCTGCCGGGAAGAAGGAGACCGGCTCCCGGTGACGTTGCACCGAGTGAAGTCGAATGGCAGCCTCCCTTAAAAAAACGTGAGCCGGTGATTGATGTTTTTGATGAGGGCGGTTTCATCCGTGTCGTAGCGGAACTGTCGATAGCATCGGATGATGAAGTGGCTCTTGATATAAAAGAAAATGTACTTAATATGACTGTTGAAACGAGAGATGTTTCCTTCAGTAAGTGCATAGCCATGCCTAAAAAAGTAAATCCTGGCACAATGCGTAAATATATTCGCAATGGTATCTTGGAAGTGCTAGTGGATGTGCAGGATAGTAGTCAGTAGTCAATAATCAGTAGTCAAGAGACAGGAGATAGAAACAAGAGACAAGAGTCTGGAGACAGTAGCTGGTAGGTGAAGTTATTAAAGTGGCTGGACAGATTACCTTTAAAGTTACCAAGGCAATGGGCAAGGATGTTGGCAGGGGGATCGCCCGTTTGGATCCCGCAGACATCCAGGAGCTGGGTCTGGGCGTCGGGGATCTGATTGCTATTGGCTCCGGGTGCCGGACAGCTGCCCGGGTTATGCCGGCTTACGCCGAGTACAGAGGCGGCAAGTTGCTGCAGATTGACGGCATTATCAGGGAAAACGCCGGAGTGTCGCTGGGTGAGATGGTTCAGGTCAGCGCTGTCAATGGCCGGTCCGCCCAAAAAATTGTCTTGACCCCTATCGGCGCGGAATCTAACCTGCAGTTGGACGAAGCGTTCATTAGCCGTTCGCTGCAAGGAATACCATTGGTTAAAGGGGATAAAGTTCGCATTTCGGTGCTAGGCTTGCGGAACCAGGAATTCATGATTGAGGAAACCGTGCCTGATGGATTTGTGCTGCTTAAAAAAGACACTGTGGTGGAATTGCTGCAAACAAAAGTGGCAGGGCTAAAGAAGGCCGGTCAAGTAACCTATGAAGACATCGGCGGGATGGGCAAGGAACTGTCCAGGATCCGGGAGATGATCGAACTGCCGCTTAAGTACCCGGCTGTCTTCCAACACCTGGGCATTGAACCGCCCAAGGGTGTGCTGCTGTGCGGGCCGCCGGGCACCGGCAAAACATTAATCGCCCGGGCGGTGGCCGGCGAAGCTAACGCATACTTTTTGTCCGTTAATGGTCCGGAGATAATCCATAAGTATTATGGTGAAAGCGAGGCTAAATTACGGGAGATCTTTGACAAGGCCGCTAAAAAGGGCAACAGCATTATTTTTCTGGACGAAATTGACGCTATTGCGCCCAAACGGGCTGAAGTTACCGGTGAAGTTGAGAAAAGAGTGGTGGCCCAGTTGCTTGCGCTGATGGACGGCCTGGCTTCACGCGGACAAGTGATCGTCATCGGAGCCACCAATATACCGGATTCCCTTGATCCGGCCTTACGCCGCCCCGGCCGGTTCGACCGGGAAATAATTATTGGTGTGCCTGACCAGAAGGGCCGGCTGGAGATCTTGCAAATCCATACCCGGGGCATGCCCTTGGCCGGTGATGTGGACCTGGAGCGGATAGCCGGGTTAACCGGCGGGTTCGTTGGGGCGGACTTGCTGGCCCTTTGCCGGGAGGCGGCAATGCACCGTTTGAGAAGAATCCTGCCCTACATGGACCCGGAAGGTTTATCCCCGGAACTGCTGGCCCGACTGCATGTATCCATGCAGGATTTCCTGCAGGCGCTGGAGGAAGTGGAGCCGTCGGCTACCAGGGAGTTTCTGGTAGAAGTGCCCGGCGCCAATTGGGAGGATGTAGGTGGATTGGACGGGGTCAAACAGCACTTGCGGGAAACCATTGAATGGCCTTTGAAATACACGGAGCTTTTTGACCAGGCCGGTGCTCAGGCGCCGCGGGGAATTCTTTTGTACGGTCCGCCCGGTACGGGTAAAACATTGCTGGCCCGGGCGGTTGCCAATGAAGCTAACGCCAACTTTATCTCGATTAAAGGCCCGGCTTTACTGTCCAAGTGGGTGGGTGAGTCGGAAAAAGCCGTGCGGGAGGTTTTCCATAAGGCTCGCCAAGCGGCCCCATGCATTATTTTTTTTGATGAGATTGACGCCCTGGTCGCTGCCCGGGGAATGAGTGGTTCGGTTGCCTCTGAACGGGTTTTGAGCCAGTTATTGACCGAAATGGACGGTATTGAGGATTTACGGCGGGTAGTGGTGCTGGGGGCGACCAACCGGCTTGATCTAATCGATCCGGCCCTGTTGCGCCCGGGACGGTTTGATTTGCAACTACGCATGGAACTGCCCGCGCAGGCTTCCCGCCGGCAAATTCTGGACGTACACACCAGGAAAAAGCCTGTCGCGGAAGATGTGGATCTAGACGGTCTGGCCGTTGAAACTGAAGGTTTCTCCGGCGCGGATATCCGGCACCTGTGCAGCAGGGCGGCCCTCGCTGCGGTACGGGAATACCTGGCCGGAAATGATTCGTCGCCACAGGGGGCTCCCGGCATACAGATTTGCCACAGGCATTTCAGGCAAGCTCTGGCGGAAATCGGGCTGCGGGCGACACCGGATGGTTCAAGTTAAGCCTAAAGAAACAAAGAAGGTGAAAATTTTAGATGACTGCCGGGTTGCAACCAAAAAAACAGCGTGATGGAGATTCGCTGGCTGCGCTGGTAGACCGCCTGCTCGACAAAGGCCTGGTAATCAATGCCGATATTTTGGTGTCGGTGGCAGGGGTGGAATTGCTTGGCTTAAAAATCAGGGCGGCGCTAGCCTCCTTCGAAACAGCGGCCCGGTATGGCCTGGAATTTCCCTCCGGCACCAATATTGAGACCGTAGCCTGGAAAGACGCGCAGATGGAGAGGGAAAGCTGTCCGCAATGTGAAAAGCGGGTGTCCAAAGAGGAACTCCTGTCAGAGGGGTGCCCGTGGTGCGGGTGGATTTCGGCCAAGGCGAAAAAACGCCTGGATGCCCACTCGTCCTTGCCGGTATAGCGCGGGAGGAGGGAGCTTGCATTGCAATTAGATGAAGTAAAATGAAGCGGCTATTAGCCGCCCTGGACAGCCGGAGCCGGGCTGTCTGGTGGCATCTATACTGCCGCGGTCATGCGGACATCGCCGGAATGTCAGCGGCAGCCGGCCTGGATAGCGAGATGGAGGTTTTACTTGCCATTCGCCAGGCGCTTAATCCCGCCGCCGAGGCCATCCTGGGTGAACCGGCGGTTGAATTTGCCCCCTGCCGGGCAGACATAAGCACGGGCGAGAAGATATACAACCACTGGTGGCTTAATCCTGTCTTCCTGCCGCCTGTGGCCGGTGAACCCCTTGTGGACATATTTGAAACCGAAAGTGAACTGGTGTTAATTGTTGATCCCGGCAGCCGGCCGGTTTACGGTAACCCGGAAGTAACCTGCCGGAATGGCATCGTCATGATTAGGTTCGAGCGTTCTGAAGGCAGGTAGCAGCAGGAGTCAGGAGTCAGGAGTTCTGTCTTCCCGCTGCCTGCGGCAGGAGAGTGGTTCGTGAACATATTTGAAACCGGCGGCGATTCTGGATCAATTGTTAATTCCGGCAGCCGACCGCTGTTCGGGAACCTGGAAATAATTAGCCGGAATGGTATCGTCATGATTAGGTTTAAGCATTCGAAAAAAGGTAGAATTCAGTGTTTGGGATACAGGAGGCATAGAGAGCATTTTTTGTCTTAAAATATTCTGACTACTGACTCCTGACTACTGACTACTGAATAGAGGTGCCGCTTTGGCTCTGGAAATCAGCGAGGATAATTTAAAGCAAGGTTTACTGGGCCTGGTTATCGCTCTGGTGGAGATAATTAAGGATGCCTTAAAATTACAGGCCCTGTCGCGCATGGAGGACGGCAGTCTGAATGAAACGGAGATCGAGCGGCTGGGCCGGGCGTTGCTTGATCTGGACCGGGCTATTGAGGACATTAAGTGTGAGCATGGTGTCAGCGAGTCGGTGAAGAGTGTCCGGGACGGCCTGGACCGGATCGTGGATGAAGTGGTGGACCGGATTCTTGATCCCCGGCGATGGGAAGAAGAGCAGTAGGGGGTGGAAGAATGGCTCTCCGGGTGGATGACGGCGGCAGCGGTTTGATGAATCAGAATGTAGCGGCTGTCAGTTCTGTTGCCCGTCTGTTGGTGAAGGCTGAATTAAAAAAAATGGGACTGGAAAAAGAAATACTGGTGGCGGCGCGGGAAGTTTTGCAGCAAGCCGTTCGGGATGCCATCCGGGCTGTGCTCATCGAAACGGCCGGCATGAAGGGGGCGTCTGATCTGACAGTACAAGTAGACATGGCAGAAGTATTAAGGCATACGTCTCCGGCAGCTGAAGCGCAGGCGGATCCTAAGATCGAATCTCCGGTGTCGCCGGGTTGTCATGAACCTCTCCAGTCTCAAGAGCATGCGCCGGCAGCCGCTCCCACAGGCTTGTATATTTACGGTGTGGCTGCCGGAGAAGATGATTTTGAAATGGGGGTTGCCGGTGTCGCAGGGTGCCGGGTATATGCCTTGGCTGCCGCAGGCTTGTGTGCTGTAGTGCACGACTGTTCCACAGAGCCTTATCGTCCGGACAGCGACGAGCAGGCTAAAGAGTGGCTGTTTGCGCACCAGGAAGTACTGGACCGCGCTAAAGAGCGGCTGGAGACCATTCTTCCCATGGGTTTTAATACAATAATTCACTCTGCCGCCCGTAAGCCTCAGGAAGTGTTGAGGGAATGGTTGTCGCAGGAGTGCGGCCGTTTGAAATCAATGCTTGATCGCCTTCGTGGCAAAGAAGAATTTGCAATTAAGATCCTAGTGCCGGAAGAGGTTTTAAAGAAGGTGGCTCTGCGGGAAGACAGCCGCCTGCAAGAATTGCAGAGGGAACTTGAGGGTAAACCGGAAGGAACGCGCTACCTTTACAAGGAAAGACTGGAAAAGGCTGTTAAAGATTCTCTGGAAGAAATGGCGGAAGTTTATTTCAGAAAGGTTTACCGGGCTCTCCATCGGTTATGCGCTGATATTCGAGTGGAAAAAACAAAGCAGGGACCGCCAGGAAAGCGTATGATTGCCAGCCTTTCCTGCCTGGTGGAGAAAGACCTTGTACCGGCGCTGAGTGAAACGCTGGCGGAAATCAAGCAGCAGGAAGCTCTTGACATAGATTTTACCGGTCCCTGGCCGCCTTACAGCTTTGTCAGCCAACCGGTCGTACCGTCATAAGTTGTTTCGGCCGGGCATACGGTGTGAGGTTTAATATGCGAGGTTTAAGGAATGGTGAAGGAAAGCAATAAAATGCGACCTGTAAGCCGGCGGGAAGCCACACTAAATGATCTTCTCGACCGGCTTTTAAATAAAGGGCTGATGTTATACAGCGACGTGGTTGTTACTGTCTCCGGCATTCCCCTCCTGGGACTGAATTTGCGTCTGGCATTAGCAGGCATGTCCACTATGCTGCGCTATGGTTTTATGACGGACTGGGATGAGGCTATACGCTCTTCTGTTCAAAAAGATAAGGCCGTGGATGGGCCGCCCCTGGAGAGAGGGGAGCGGGTTCTTTTTTCCCAGTTTGCTTCCTGCTGGTTCAACCGTGGTATTTATTCCGCCTGGCAGCCGGGGTTGCTTTATCTTACCGACAGGCGCCTGCTGCTCTACCGTCAGGAACCGGCGGAAACACTGCTAGACATCGGTTTGGGTCTGGTGAGCGGCGTGGATACCCGGCAAGAGCCCCATTTTAGTGGCCAGAACAGGGAGGAGATCCGGATCACCCTGACTACAGGTAACATAGTGAGGTTACACTGCGCCATCAGCAGTCAGCTGTTAAACGCTCTGGAAAAAGCCCGCGACACAGGTAATTCCCTAAACTGTGCCGAGCCGGCGCCGGACAGCGAAAAGAGAATATGGTACCTGATAAATGACCCCACAGGTAAATATAACTGGAGGCCGGGCTCATTTTACGTGCGGGAAGGTTGCCTGTGCTGGCGGGGTAGTTCAGGGCAAGGGGTACTGTTTCAGGTGGCCTCTGCCGATGTGCTGGAGGTAGAGGTGACAACTAAAGATGTCCCGGACGGCCCCGGCGGCAGATCAGTAATGGTGCTGCGTTATCTCGGCCGGCTCAGCCCAGAAAAGGTTTACTTTGCCGGTGAAGAGGAGGTTTTGCGGCCATGGGTTTCCCTGCTCGCGGACGCTCGCCGCGACCTTCTGGAAACCTGCCCGGCCTGTGGGGCTCCCGATCATGCTAACAGATTGCTTGATCACGGCTGTGCTGTTTGCGGCTGGGTGAGCGCCCGGCAGAAACGGCATTTACCATGAATCATAATTAGTTAAAAGAGACCAGAAAATAATTAACAATGTGGTACTTATTTACATAATATACATTAGTAAGATTGAAGCTGGAGGCTTCTAAGGAGGGGTTTTATAGAAGTATTTTAGTATTAATTTTTAATATGGAATAAATTTCATAATTCAATTGAGTTGAGACCCCAGATGAAAGTGCATTGTAATAAATATGGTGTATTTTCGAATTTATTTAAACTATTGGCACATCGGACGGTAGAGAAACATAAACTACTAGCATAATCCAACATATCCAAACAAAGGAGTGTTTATTGTGAAACACAGCATTAAAGCTTCCAGCCTGGCGGAAGTTGTCGACCGGATCCTTGAAAAAGGTATCGTTATCGATCTCTGGGTAAGAGTATCACTGGTCGGTATTGAGCTTCTTGCCGTTGAAGCGAGAGTCGTCATCGCTAGCGTGGAAACCTGGCTTAAGTATGCTGAAGCAGTCGGCTTGACAGCCTTCCCGCTTCACGAAGCAGCATAGCGCTATTTGACTCCCCGGCTTGAACTCGTTTCCGGCCGGGGAGCATCCCAGACTTAGATGACGCGTTGTAATAGCGTCTTTATAGCTAAATAAAACGGACGGAGGTAATACAAGTGTCACTTTCCCAAGACCTGGCCGCAGTTGGTGAAGATCTTGTCAGCACACTTAAAGCGAGACTTGAACTGCTTGAAGCAATGCAAGCCGAGGTACAGCAGATGCTTGAAAAGTACCATCAAGAGCGACTGGAAATGTCCGCGAAGTTGAAAGAAATTCTCGCTGAAGACCGGTTAAACCGGGTTGAAGAAGTAAATAAACTGGTTGATTCCTACTGTGACGACAGGACCGAAGCGCAAAAAATTTGGAAAGAAACCCTGGCGGTCATGGAAAAGCTCAGGACTCACAAAGTTAATAAGGTTAAGGAGAAAGTAAAGCCAAAGAGGAATAAATTTGAGGAGTAAAAAATGATTGTACTGAAAGTTATTAATACTGTGGCGGATTTTTTTGGCGAGGTATTAAAAAAGCCAGGTGATGTCATAGCGGTATTCCCTCAACCGGATGAAGGCTGGAAGGTGCAAATCGAGGTGGCGGAAGACTCGGAATATATGCGAAAAAGAGCGAGAGATGACCTGATGGCCCTGTATGAAGTTTCGCTTGATAAGGACTTGCAGATCCTGGGGTTTGAACGCCTGAGCCTTCGTGAAAGAAATGCGAATAGTATAGAATAGTATAGAAGAAATACATCCGAGGTGGTAGGAATGCCGGCAGGACAATCGGAAAAAACTTCTTGGGAGAATGAAATTTTTATTGAAACCCCCTATATCAGGAATATTGAAAATCGCGCCATGATGTACCTGGAGGCAGGTTTTCCGGTGCATTTAAGCGGGCCGTCTGGCACCGGTAAAACTTCCCTGGCCTTAAATATCGCCAAAAATATGGGCCGCCCGGTAACGTTGATCCACGGAAATGAAGACTTCTCGACAACTGATTTGGTGGGTGGCAATGTAGGTTACCGGCGCAAAAAAGTAATTGACGATTACATCAACTACGTTCACTCCATTACAGAGAGCTTGCAGCAGCAGTGGCTGGACGGGCGGATAACGACAGCCTGCCGCAACGGCCATATATTGATCTACGATGAATTTACCCGTTCCAGGGCGGAAGTTAATAATATACTGCTTTCGATTTTGGAGGAAAAAACCCTGAGCCTGCCCAGTTTTCAGAACGAGGGACAGGATCTGAAAGTACACCCTCAGTTTAAAGCTATTTTTACCAGTAATCCGGTGGAATACGCTGGTATTCACAAGGCGCAGGTTGCTCTTTCCGACAGGTTGATTACCCTTGAGCTTGATGATTTTGATTTTGATTCAGAGGTAGCCATAACTGCGGCAAAGTCCGGTCTGGATACTGAAGTTGCGGAAAGAATTGTACGTGTGATGAGGATGTTCAGGGAGACTTGCGGTTACCCGGTTGTCGCCTCCGTACGGACCAGCATAAAAATTGCCAGGGTGATGTCGGTACACCATTTGTCCCCGGTTAGTGGTGAACAGACATTCGGGCAAGTTTGCATAGATATCCTGCTCTCTCTGATTCCTGGAGTCAGTGGGCGGGAGAGGGAAAAACTTGTGGGTTTGGTAGAGGGTATAGTGGATTCTTGTTTTCAGCATTAATGATAAAGCCGGTTCAGACGGTGTGGCGCTTACCGCTGGGGTGATCTGAAACCCACGGGTAAGCGCCGCGTCAAATCAGGAGTCATATTAATAAACGCCGGGTGGGGTGATGCAATTGGCGAAAAAAAAAGAGGGTAAATATCTTTACGGTATTATTGAAACAAGGGACAAAAGAAGTTTTGGCAACATAGGCATCGGTGGCCGGGAGGATATTGTATATACGATTAATTACCGGGATTTGGCGGTTGTGGCTAGCAACACTCCGGTAATTATTTATGATCCTGTTAAAGAAAACGCCTTCGCCCACCAGAGAGTCATATCAGACGTGATGGAAGAATTCGATATCGTTCCGATGAGTTTCGGGATTATATCTGAAAGCACGGAAGAAATAATCAACCTGATGAAAAAAAATTATGTCAAATTTAAAAGAGAGATTGCTAAAATCAGAGGTAAAGTTGAACTTGGTTTAAAAATTTACTGGAAAAAAGATTCATTCGTTAAAGAAATACAGGAAGTTAACAGTTCTATCTCAGATGTTAAGGAAAAACTCACCCGAGAGAATCCCGATGCCGCCTATTACGGCAGGATTGATTTGGGGAAAATGGTTGAAGCGGCGGCTGGTGAGAAAAGAAACTATTATCACGGGCAAATATTCGAACCTCTGGAAAAGATGGCTGTTTCTGCCCGGAAGAATGATATTGTTACGCCCAGAATGGTGTTAAATGCTTCATTCCTGGTAGCCAAAGAAAAAGAACCGGAATTTGACCTGGCAGTCGAGGAAATCTACCAACAGTATCAGGACAATTTAGATATTAAATATACCGGCCCATGGCCCCCGTACAATTTTATAAACCTTAAAATAAATTTATGATAAAAGCAGGTAATGCGTATGTTTATACTTGACGACTTGATGATGGCGCCCTGGCGTTTTTTTTATTTTGTTGTTGAGAAAATACATGATCAAGCCATGGCGGAACTTTTGGATGAATCAGTAATCACCCGCCAGTTGCTGGAAGCGCAGATTCGTTATGATATGGGTGAAATTGATGATGAAGAATACGGAAAAATCGAAGAGGTGTTGATCAATCGCTTGCACACGGCCAGGGAATTAAAACTGCAACTGGCGGAAGAAGAATCCGAAAACCTTGATGAAAGTGAATACGGAGTTATAGAAACTGATAATCTTGAAGAAGATGAAGACGAATATGAAGAAATAGAAGATTCTGAGGAAATTGAAGTTAATTTCGCCGGATTTATGGAAGACTGATAAGTAAAATCGCCCTTATGGCAAGTGCCACTCCACCCTGAGCAAACTTTATGAGCCTTCGGTATGGCGGTTTCCGGCTCAATGTTGACTTGACAGACTAAGTGCAAAGTATTAACCTAATTACTGAATTGGCTATATTGTGTCTGTCAAGGAGGTTTAAATATATATGGGCGGCATAGTTGAAGAAGTAAGTTCCGGTCTGGCCCGTGCCCTGGCCGGAGCCCTGGAATCTGCCCGCGGCAGAGGGTCTGTCAAAGTTGATCAAGTGCCGGAATTTACGGTGGAAGTGCCCCGTGAAAAAGACCACGGTGATTTTGCCGCCAACCTGGCCATGCTGCTAGCCAGACCGGCCCGTATGGCGCCTCGCAAAATAGCGGAAATCCTAGTCAATAACTTTTCCTTAACCGGGACCTGGGTGGAACGGGTAGAAATCGCCGGCCCCGGTTTTATTAATTTTTACCTTAAACCTGCCTGGGTCTACGAGATTCTTCCCAAGATTATTGCCTTGCGGGAAAACTACGGACGTTTAGACGAGGGAAAGGGTAAAAGAGTTCAGGTGGAATTTGTCAGCGCCAATCCCACCGGCCTGCTGCACATGGGAAACGCCCGCGGGGCCGCGTTGGGAGACAGCATCGCTTCGATTCTGGACTTTGCGGGTTTTTCTGTTACCCGTGAGTTTTACATAAACGATGCCGGCAATCAGATTGAAAACTTCGGCCTTTCCCTGGAAGCCCGCTATATGCAGCTGTTAGGCCTGGATGTGCCGTTCCCGGAAGATGGCTATCATGGAGAGGACCTTGTCGGTACTGTTCAGAGCTTTATTGGCCGTCACGGAGACGCTTTCCTAAAGGTTGAAGCAGGAGAGCGGCGGGCGGCCTTAGTGGAATATGCCCTCAACGAAAAACTGGAAGCCATCAAGCGCGTACTGCGGGATTTCGGCGTCCGGTACGATGTCTGGTTTTCCGAGCGGTTTCTGCACGAGTCCGGGGCGGTCAAGGACACCTTGAATTTATTGCGGGAACAGGGCCATATTTATGAGAGTGAAGAAGCCCTGTGGTTTAAAGCAAGTGCTTTCGGCGCGGAAAAGGACGAGGTGCTGGTGCGCTCCAATGGCATACCAACCTATTTCGCGACTGATATAGCCTATCACCTGAACAAGTTCCAGCGGGGCTTCGAGCGGGTGATCGATATCTGGGGCGCCGACCACCACGGTCACGTGGCCCGGATGAAGGGCGCCGTTGCGGCCGTGGGTTACGACCCGGCGGCCCTGGAAGTTGTCATTATGCAGCTTGTCCGTCTTTACAAGGGCGGTGAACTGGTGCGCATGTCCAAGCGGAGCGGGCAATTTGTGACCCTGGAAGAACTGGTGGAGGATGTCGGCAAGGACGCCGCCCGTTACTTTTTTGTTATGCGCAGTTCCGACAGCCACCTGGATTTTGACCTCGATCTGGCCAAAGCGGAAACCAATGAGAATCCGGTTTATTACATCCAGTATGCTCACGCCCGCATTTGCAGCATTCTTAGGCAGTGCAAAGAACAGGGCGGCAAAGTGCCGGACCCGGCTGAAGTTGATTTTAGCCTGCTCAAGGAAGAGAGTGAGTTTGCCCTGGCGAGGAAGCTGGCAGACTTCCCGGGAGAGGTAGCCTCCGCCGCCAAGGGGCTCGCGCCGCAGCGCATCGCGCGCTACGCTCATGAACTGGCCGGCCTTTTGCACAGCTTTTACAACGCCAACCGGGTGATTACCGCGGACCAAGCCTTGTCCGGCGCCCGTTTGGTGCTGGTGGACGCCACCCGGATTACCCTGCAAAATGCCCTGCGTCTTCTGGGGCTAACCGCGCCGCAGCGTATGTAAGCGGATAATCCGTTGGCGACTGTTGACAGGTCCTGTTGGTAGCAATAGAATGGGAGAGGCAGTTTATTGGGAGAAATAAGGAGGTTGTAAGTAGTTAAATAAAAGTATGTAAAGAACAATGATCCGTTGACACGAACACCTGTTCTATTTTATAATAGATACAGGAGGTGAGTGCATATGAGTATTAAGTAATAATTAGAGAGGAAAGGTTTCTATGCAGTTACATCCGATGATGCGTCGCTTTAGCCTCGCGGTGAAAGTCGGGCGCGGAGGTTAAATCAACCAGGCGGTGGGTAACACCCCCTTCCGGGCAGAACTGTAAAGCCAGGCGGCATCTCTGCCACCCGGAATATGGACGAGAGTCCATAGCTGAGCAGTTGAATCCTGTGAAACTGCCTCCCGCTTAGTCGGACGGGAGAGAATCTAACAAATGATTTGTTTAGATTCCAGAAACCAGGAGTTATGGCCAAATTCATATTTGTCACCGGCGGGGTTGTTTCTTCGCTGGGAAAGGGAATTACGGCCGCCTCCCTAGGGCGTCTGTTAAAATGCCGCGGGCTGAAGGTAGCCATTCAGAAACTGGACCCGTATATTAACGTTGACCCAGGTACCATGAGCCCTTATCAACACGGAGAAGTTTTTGTCACTGAGGACGGCGCGGAAACCGATCTGGACCTTGGGCACTATGAGCGGTTTATTGATATAAATATCTTCAGAAACTGCAACGTCACTACCGGAGGAATATATTCTTCAGTAATAAACAAGGAGCGCAGGGGTGACTACCTGGGCGGCACGGTGCAGGTAATTCCCCATATCACCAATGAAATTAAGGAGCGGGTGCGCAGTGTGGCCGATGAATCAGGCGCCGATATAATCATTACCGAGATCGGCGGGACTGTCGGCGACATTGAGTCACTGCCCTTTTTAGAAGCCATCCGCCAGTTGAAGGGCAATCTCGGTAAAAATAATGTGGTTTATATCCATGTTACCCTGGTTCCGTACCTGAGAGCAGCTAACGAGTTGAAAACCAAGCCCACTCAGCACAGCGTCAAAGAACTCAGGAGCATCGGCATCCAGCCGGATGTGATTGTCTGCCGCAGCGAGCGGCCTCTTTCCAAAGAAATGGAAGATAAACTGGCATTATTCTGTGATATTGACAAGGACGCGGTGATCCAGGCTGTAGACGCTCCGTCTATTTATGAGGTTCCCTTGATGCTTGAAGAAGAAGGCCTGGCTGATATTGTGCTGGACAAACTGGGTATCGCCACCGGCCCGCCGGATTTGACCGAGTGGCAGGAAATGGTGGTAAAGATGAAAAACTTACGCTATACTACCACCATAGGTCTGGTGGGAAAATACGTCTCTCTGCCCGACGCTTACCTGAGCGTCGCGGAAGCCCTGCGTCACGCGGGCTTTTATAATGAGTCGGCGATCAAGATCAAATGGATTGACTCAGAAGAAGTTGAACGCGCAAAAGTTGAGGATTTTTTGGCTGATGTTGACGGCGTTCTGGTGCCTGGCGGTTTTGGAGACCGTGGCATTGAAGGCAAGATCGAGGCCATCCGGTATGCCCGTGAGAATAAAGTGCCCTACCTGGGCCTTTGCCTCGGAATGCAGCTTGCCGTAGTGGAGTTTGCCCGCAATGTTTTGAACTGGCAGGGGGCGAACAGTATAGAGTTTAACCCCGATACGCCTTATCCGGTTATAGACCTGCTGCCGGAACAAAAAACACTCGACCAGATGGGGGGAACCATGCGTTTGGGCCACTACCCGTGCATGCTTCAACCCGGCTCACTAGCCCGGCAGGCATACCAGGAGGAAATAATTGAAGAAAGGCACCGCCACCGTTATGAGATGAACAATATTTACCGGGAGGATTTTGCGCGTGGCGGCCTCGCATTTACCGGCACGCGGCCTGACGGTTATTTGGTGGAGATTATTGAACTGACCGGCCACCCCTGGTTTGTGGCTACCCAGTTTCACCCCGAGTTTAAATCCCGGCCCAACCGGCCGCATCCGTTATTCAGAGAATTTATCGGGGCGGCCCGGAAGTTTGCGGAGCGAAGTAAATAACTTGACGAATTCTATTGCAGCTTTGGTTAAACCAAAGCTTTTTTGTCAGAGACCTATGGGCTTACACCACGGCTCATGTTCGGTCCCTATAATTGTTCGAGCTTTTTTCAACCTCGGGTTCGGTCAAACTCGGCGCTTTGCGCTTCAAACAGTTCCCTCGCTTATCCTCGGGCTCATTCGCTCTTTGAATGAGGCCTTAAAATCGCCGTTTATGTAAGCCCTTAGGTCTTTCGTAATTTGTTACCGATAGCATGCATGTTTTCCAAGCAAAACAGCATGATAAGGTAACATGAGATAAAGAGGTGGTTGGTAATGAGCAGGAAGATAATCGCAGGCATAATTCTTGGACTGGTAGCTCTGTCGGTCGTTCTCTCGTTTAATTTGCGTACTGGGAACAGAACGCCCCGGCAGTCCGGCTCTGACAAGGGTAAAGTCGGTGTGATTTATATTGAGGGCACTATCGCGTCCGGTCAATCTGACACCGGATTGTTAAGCAGCGGTGTCAGTTCGGAAGAAATAGCCGCTACTATAAGAAAAGCTGCCCGGGATCCGGAGATAGGAGCCGTGGTAATAAGGCTGAACAGCCCTGGCGGTACTCCGGCAGCCTCGCAGGAAATCGGATTGGAAATTGAAAGATTGAGGCAATCGGGTAAAAAAGTAGTGGCCTCTATGGGGGACGTGGCGGCTTCCGGCGCTTACTGGGTCGCCGCGTGCACAGACCAAATCGTTGCCAACCCCGGTACGATGACCGGAAGTATCGGAGTCATTATGCAGACGCCAAATCTCCAGGGATTATACGATAAGCTGGGAATAAGCGAAGAAACTTTTAAGAGTGGCCCCTATAAGGATATGGGATCCTCATCCAGGCCGGTGACAACGGATGAGAGGGCTATTTTTCAATCGATGATTGACGATATTTACAACCAGTTTGTTGATGCTGTCGCGAAAGGCAGGCATAAAGACGTTTTAGAAATTAGAAAGCTGGCCGACGGCAGGGTTTTTACCGGGCGGCAGGCTATTGAACTCGGTTTGGTTGACCAGCTTGGCGATTTTCACGACGCGGTGCTATTGGCTGGAAAACTGGCGGGACTATCAGGTGAGCCGGTAATTGCTGAACTTGGTTATAAAAATATTTGGCGAAACTTTTTAGGGGGCGCCTGGGAAAGCATCCTATCAGGCAAAAGTATGCCGGCTTTAACCGGAGGAACGTCAGCTTATCCTTACGGGTTGAGATAACGGGTCAGTAGCCAGTAGTCAGTATTCAGTAGTCAAAGAATGATTTATTGTTTTGAAATATCTGCCCCTGAAAATAAATCTGTACCATTTTCATCCATTTGATGGTGATGGGAAAAACAAAACTTTTTTTGCATGAGGTTGGTAAATGCTGAAAGCATATACTCGGGGTATTCTATCTACTGAATACTGAATACTGGCTACTGACTACTAATTTTCGGGGAGGTGTTTTTATTGGACGTTAATCTCGACCGGGAAGACGGTGAAGTAACTGATATTAACTTGGAATTTGAACAGTCCCCCGGCGGAGGCGAGCCTCGCCGCCAGGATTTTTTAGAACTGGTTTACGGTGTGCTTTTTGATCCGTTGAGAACCCTGGAAGCTGTCGCAAAAAAGCCGCCGGTTGCCCTCGCTTTCCTGATATTTACTGTCATATGTATTCTAGACGTTACAATGGGGCTGCTTACCGTTTCACGGGCAATGACTGCAGGTCTTTACAACAACGATTTAGAAAATTTCCTGTCGTCTTTCCGGGCGCTGGCTCCTTTGGGAGCAGTCTTCGGCCTGTTCTGGGGCTATTTGAAATGGTTTGGCTACAGCGCTTTCATACACCTTGCAGCTGAATTGCTAGGCGGGAAAGGCGTCGCTACGGGTGTTTTGGTGGTCGTAGGGCTGGCCGGCATGCCATCCATCTTTATGGTTCCGGTTAATTTGTTGTCCTTGTGGCTGGGTACGGGCGGATTGATTATAATCGCGCTGGCAGGGTTGGCGACAGTGGTATGGAGCGTTGTCCTGCTGGTGATCGGTCTGAAGCAGGTGCACGGATTAACCGCAGGCCGGTCGTTCCTGGTTGTGGTATCACCTTTTTTGCTCCTTCTGGTTTTATTCATCATTATAATTGCGGCGCTGGTGGCTGTTGCGGCGTCAATGCCTTTTGGCATGCACAACCCCGTTTACTTTTAGTAGCATCTAAAGAGTTAGCTCAGTATGACGTGTCGCTTACCCGGAGGGCGATTATTTATTAATTTCCCTTGGAGAAAGAGGACTTTTATTCCTGCTGTCGAAGTACTATATACAGGTTTTGAAGGAAAGGTTTTAACAGCTCTTTCAGGGGGGGTAAGCAATGCTGATAGCTACAGACGCCGTGTTGGCTATGCGTTGCCCTGAGTGTGGAAAAATGGATGTTCATAACTTTTCCCGGTTTGCCTTCCCCAGGGGCAAAGCTGTTTCCATCAGCTGTTCCTGCGGCGCCACTAAACTGGAGGTTATTAAAAACCGGTCCGGTTATTTATTAAAACTGGCCTGTATGGTTTGCGAAACCGGCCACCTTCACGAGATTCCCGGCAAGACCCTCTGGTCCGGGGAAGTAACCCGGCTTTCCTGCCAGGAGACTGATCTGGTTGTGGGAAATGTCGGTCCTGTATCCAAGATTAGCGAAATGATGACAAGCCATGATCAGGAACTGGAAACCTTTTTTGGCGAAATCGGCTGTGAAAGTTACTTTCATAATTCAAGAATTATGTTTGAGGTTCTGAGCCGATTGCATGATATTGCCGACGCCGGTGGGTTGTACTGCCAGTGCGGAAATCACAAGATTGAAGTGGATATATTTCCGGACAGGTTGGAACTGCACTGTAAAAATTGCGACAGTATAAATATTGTCTATGCGGAAACAGAAGAGGACTTGACTGTCATCCAGCAGGTTGAATCTATTGAACTTGCGCGACATGGGTTTAAGTGCCTTGACAGTCTGGCGAACGCAGGCAAGTTAAAAAAAACACGACGCAAAAGAAATGAGACATAATTTTATGGATAAAGCACCGAAGGGAGGTGTTTTGGATTAAGCTTTTTATTGATACGGCAAACGTGGAAGAAATCAGAGAGGCATATTCGCTCGGGGTTATTTGCGGTGTTACCACCAACCCGTCGTTAATCGCTAAAGAAGGCCGTAATTTCGCTGAAGTAGTCCGTGAGATTGTATCAATTGTGGACGGGCCGATTAGCGCCGAAGTAGTCGGCACGGAAGCCCCGGTTATGGTCGAAGAAGCTTTGGAACTTTCTGCCATACACCCCAATATAGTGATCAAAATTCCCATGACAGCTGAAGGGTTGAAGGCTACGAAAATTTTGGCCGAAAAAGGTATTCACACCAATGTTACCCTAATCTTTTCCGCTAATCAAGCCCTGCTGGCTGCCCGCGCCGGAGCTACTTACGTCAGTCCGTTTGTAGGGCGTTTGGATGATATCAGCCAGGATGGGATCGAGCTTATTTGCGACATTGTTGATATATTCGACCGGTATGCGCTAGCCACCGAGATCATCACCGCCAGCGTTCGCCACCCGGTTCACGTTACTGCGGCGGCGAAGGCCGGCTCTCATATTGCTACAGTTCCTTACAAAGTGATTATGCAAATGATCAAACACCCCTTGACCGATGCCGGTATAAAAAAATTCCTTGAAGACTGGGAAACTGTAAAAAATAAATAAGGTTATAATGCCATCTCTAAAGGAGTAGAGTGTGTTATCTGAAAGTGACCTTTACTGCAAAAAAAAAATTACTTCCAGGATTGTGGAATCAGTTAAGAATTATTACCGCAAGATGATGGAACTGCCTGACTCGCCCCAAAAGATAGCCTGCGGTGTAGCCATGGGATTGTCTTTTGATTTTCTCCCGATACCTATCATCAGCATTCCGCTATCTTACCTGGTAGCCCGTCTGATCCGCTGCAACCCGGTGGCGGCGGTTGCCACAGTTGTGTTTTTTAAGCTGGCGGTGCCGTTTTTCTATACCTTGGATCTGTTGACGGGAAATGCCTTGTTGGGTAGTATGACCGGACCGGATATTGCAATTGCCGGTGATAATATGTTCAGCCCCTTATTGTCGGGAATTGCCGAACATGGCTACCCGTTTCTGGCGGGCAGCCTGGTTAACGCTGTGGCGGTTTTTTTGCCCGTATATTTTTTGCTGAAGTATTTACTGAAGAGGAAACAGCGAAAGGGCGTATAAAACGCGCCCGCGCTGGTTATAAAATCAGTAGACAGTAGTCAGTAGACAGTAGTCAGAATAAAAGAGTGATAGAGTTGTTTATTGTCTTGATATATTCTGAATTCTGACTCCTGAATTCTGAATACTTAAATATTAATTCCCTTAAGCGGGAGGGGTGCCTTTGAATTATTCCGAGCTTGAGAACAAGACCATGGTTGAGTTGTATAAGATTGCTAAAGGTCTTGAACTGCCGGCATATTATAAATTGCGAAAAAAAGAGTTAATCTTTGAAATTTTAAAAGTTCAGACCCAAAAAGACGGCCTCTTGTTTGCACAAGGGGTTCTGGAAATACTGCCTGACGGTTATGGTTTTCTAAGGCCCTTACAGTACTTGCCCAGTCATGACGATATATATGTTTCCGCTTCCCAGATCAGGCGTTTTGATTTACGCACAGGTGACCTGGTAGGCGGGCAGGTGCGGAAGCCAAAGGAAACCGAGCGGTATTTCGCCTTGTTGAGAGTGGAACAAGTTAATGGTATTGACCCGGAGCAATCCGGTGAAAGATTTCACTTCGACGGGCTGACGCCCCTCTACCCCATGCAGCGCATCACCTTGGAAACTGAACCGGATAAATTATCCACCCGCATTATTGATTTGGTAGCCCCAATTGGTAAAGGCCAGCGTGGCTTGATTGTATCCCCGCCCAAAGCAGGAAAGACTATTCTCCTTAAAGAAATCGCCAATAGCATTACCAGGAACCACCCGGAAATTGTCTTGATGGTGCTGTTAATCGATGAGCGGCCGGAAGAAGTCACCGACATTGAGCGTTCGGTGAACGGTGAAGTAGTCAGTTCCACTTTTGACGAGCCGCCGGAAAACCATGTCAAAGTTGCGGATATGGTCTTGGAACGGGTAAAACGTTTGGTGGAGCATAAATATGATGTGGTTATCCTTCTTGACAGCATTACCCGCCTGGCGAGAGCGCATAACCTGGTAGTGCCGCCCAGCGGCCGCACTCTTTCCGGCGGTGTGGACCCCGCCTCACTGCATAAGCCGAAACGTTTTTTCGGCGCGGCGCGTAATATTGAAGAAGGCGGCAGTTTGACGATTTTGGCCACAGCCCTGATTGAGACAGGCAGCCGGATGGATGATGTGATCTTTGAGGAATTTAAAGGCACCGGAAATATGGAACTGATTCTGGACAGGCGCCTGGCGGAAAGAAGAATTTTCCCGGCTATTGATGTCCACCGGTCGGGTACGCGCAAGGAAGAATTGTTGCTGTCAAAAGATGAATTGGAAATGATTTGGCAGTTTCGCAAAGCAACCAGCGGCGCGAATTCATTGGAAGCTATGGAAATGCTGCTGGAACAGATCAAGCGCACCAAGACCAACCACGACTTGCTGCACGCCTTCCGCCACCTGCGACGCGCTGAGGCGGTTGCCGCAACGCGAGCTGAGTCCTCCCGTAAAAACGCTTACAACAACATAGGTACTTAATCTCTGGTTTTATAGATAATTTAAATTTGCAGCAAATAGCCTAATGTATTAAATTCACCTTTTCAGGCAAAACTATATTTTGTATTGCTTGGAAGAGGTGATATTTTTATGAAACATAAAACTATATTGGGGGTTGTTGCCTTCTCAGTCATCACGGCGCTGGCTATCCTGTGGGCTGAATGCCCGGCCGGCGCCCGGCTGGACGAGCGTATTCTTGAGGGAGCTCCTTACACTACGCCGCCGCCGGTTGTCGCAGCCGCAACCCAAAGCTTATATGAGATAAAAACCGGTGACACCCTTTGCGATATTGCCAGAGGGAAAGGGGTGTCCGTGGAAGCTCTAGCGAAGGCCAATGATCTGGCTGATCCGGACAATATCCTTGCCGGCCAATTTATTAGAGTGCCCGCGGATAACGTTGTGCACCAGATTCAGCCGGGGGAAACCTTGCTAAGCATTGCGGGGCTGTATAATGTAGACGTGAATGCGCTCGCGTCCCGGAACGAACTGTCCGATGTCAATAACATTATTGCCGGCAGGCAACTGCTGATCCCGCGCGGCGCTACAAGCCAAGAAGCAACTCTGCCGGTTGCCGGCTCGCAGGTTAGGCAGTTGGCCTGGCCGCTGTTGGGCACGATTACCTCGCCTTTCGGCGCCAGAGACGGCTCACCGCACGAAGGCATTGACATCGCCGCGGAGGAGAATACCCCGATGCGGGCGGCGGCCCCCGGCAAGGTGGTCTTTGCCGGCCCCAGGGGAACCTACGGGCTGGCGGTGATTATCGACCACGGCAACGGGCTGCGCACGCTATACGCTCACTGCGCGAAACTGCTTGTAACTGAAGGAAGCGTTGTCGACACCAACACCATTATCGCCCTGGCCGGCAGCACCGGCCGTTCCACCGGACCCCACCTGCACCTGGAGGTGCTGCAGAACGGCGTCCCGCTCGACCCGCTGAACTGGCTGGAGCGGAGGAGTTATTACAGCTAAATATTAAAGGCCGCTAAATAAAGCGGCCTTTAATATTTAGGCAGTCAGTAGTCAGTAGTCATCTGACTACTGACTACACAATCATACATCCGATATTCAATAAGGCACCCGCGCTCTACATCGCTTGGATTTCCGTTACTTTTAGATCTACCCTGTAACCTAATCGCTGCAAAAAACTTTCACACTCTTCCCAGGTGACTCCGAAAGCTTTAACGTCTGCAAGTCCCAAACGGCTAGTTATATCCCTCAAAGTGTCGTAGTTTCTTTCCTCAAAGTCTGCATCCATCATAGACATTTCAGCCCAGTTTACCAGTTCTGACAGGGTAATGCGGTGAAATAAATAATCTATTATTTTTTGTGCTATATCTTGACGAGTAACTTTCATTGTTATTCTTCTTTCAAATTTTTTTCATTTTCTGTTCGCTTATTGGCCACAGCTAACTAGTTCTCCTTAATTTTAAGTTTAGTATATAGCTAAAATGATGAAATGTCAATAATATCCATATTGCGGCAAAACCTTTACATAGCTACTTTTTCAAGATATTATATTGAAAATGCTTTAGGTCAAAGAACCGGAGGGATATACGTATTGTACCACCTGCTGTTTGCCGGGGATGACGGGCAATTATATGATCACCGTACCCTGCGTGCGACCGGCCGGGCAGGTGACCGTTTTGTCGAACTGATGGATGACGACATGGAAAAGCTGCCTTCAGGGGCTTCTCTGGCGCTGGTGCCCGGCGGGACGCCGGTGGGGCTGACCAGGACAGGGCAATTTACCACTCTTGAACAAAACCCCTGGGCGGACGGGCGTTCATGGGCGGTTGGGGCGCTGCTTCCCCAGGGTTATACCCGTACCTTGATGCCTTCTTATGTAAGAGACAAAAAAACGCAGCCGCTGCCCTTGCTCGGTTACACCGCCGTGGCTTGCCGTAATGGCGAGCTGTATGTAGCGGCGTTGCGCACCGACGAGCCTCACCGTTGGGACCCCGCTCATTATGACACAACGGATCTACCCGCGCTGGTGCGCGACAAGCTGGCGTCATTACCCGAAAATCGCATCCTCAGCCATCTGGCTCATTGTGCCCTGGAGTATCACTGCTTCACCGCCCAAAATATTTTTTATGGCCGGTGGGAAGGCGGAATCCCAGTTTCACCTGCCTGCAACGCCCGTTGTCTGGGCTGTATATCGCTGCAACCTGCGGGTTGCTGCCCTTCGCCGCAGGCGCGCATAAAATTCCGGCCTTCCCCTGCGGAATTGGCGGAAGTAGCGGTCCCTCACCTGAACGGGGGGGATGGGGCAATCGTCAGTTTCGGGCAGGGCTGCGAGGGGGAGCCGGCGCTGGCGGCGGGCACTATAGCGGAAACAATTGAGCGTGTACGCGGGTTAACAGGTAAGGGTACGATTAATATGAACAGCAACGGCGGGTGTACCGCCGGTGTGAAGGATATTTGCCGGGCCGGCCTGAACGCGATCCGGGTCAGCTTAATCAGCGCGCTTGGGGACACCTATGACGCATACTACCGGCCACAGGACTATAGCTTGGCCGATGTTCGCCGTTCACTTGAAGTAGCGGTCTCACATGGCGTGTATACTTCACTGAATTTACTGGTCTTGCCCGGCCTGACCGACCGGGCGGATGAAGTGAAGGCTCTAGCGGCTTTCGTCAGAGAAACAGGTGTGAATCTTGTTCAGCTGCGCAACCTGAATATCGACCCGGACTGGCTTTTTGAGCGTTTACCCGGGAGCGGGGGGGACATTATCGGGGTGGCAGGTCTGATTGAGGCGCTGAAAGAAGTGCCGGGGCTGAGTGTGGGAAACTATAGCCGCCCGGTAAGATAGCAGGTTCTTCTTGCAGGCGGCTGATCGATATGCTAAAATAGATAAGTGTATTTTTTTTATAGTAGAGTAGTCAGTAATCAGTAGTCAGAATGAAAAGATAGTTTATCTTCTAGAGACATTCTGACTCCTGACTCCTGAATTCTGAATACCTGGCAATGAAAAGAGGTGAAACCCGATGAAAGAAGCTATACATCCGAAATATGGGAAAGCCAAGGTGACCTGTGTTTGTGGCGAGACTTTTGAAACAGGGTCTACCAAACAGGAACTCCGGGTGGAAATTTGTTCGAAGTGCCATCCTTTTTACACCGGAACGCAACGAACCATAGATACTGGCGGGAGAGCCGAGCGCTTCCGTAAAAAATACGGCTTAACGAAGTAGGACAGGTAGCAGGGCGGGCGCTCTGCTATTTCTGATTTAAGCGACAGTCAGCGTTAAAAGAGGTGTAAGTCATGGGTGAGAAATACCCGTATGGGGGCCAGGCGGTAATTGAGGGAGTGATGATGCGTGGGCCTGATTCACGCGCCGTCGCCGTGCGTTTGCCGGACCAGACCATTGTGGTGGACCGGAAGCCGGTGGGCTCACTGACCAAGCGGGTGCCGGTTTTAAAATGGCCGCTGGTGCGCGGGGTGGTAGTGCTGATTGAGTCACTGGTGCTCGGAATCGAATCGCTGACCTATTCGGCTAACCAGGCCGTCGGTGAAGATGAAGAATTGACCGTGAAAGAAATGGTGCTCACCATCGGCGCGGCATTGGGACTGGCTGTGCTCCTTTTTGCCGTGCTGCCCACCGCCCTGGCCCATTTTCTGCAAAAAATCGCTCCAGGCAGCTTAATCCAAAACCTGATTGAAGGCGTCTTCCGTATTGTCATCTTTCTGGCATACGTGGTTGCCATCGGCCGGCTGGAGGATATCAAGCGTGTTTTTCAGTACCATGGAGCCGAACATAAAGTGATCAACGCCTATGAAGCCGGCGACGAACTATCCGTGGGGCTAGTGCAGCGGCACTCCACCGCGCATCCCCGCTGCGGCACGAGTTTTATCTTGATCGTGTTGGTGGTCAGTATCCTGGTATTTTCCCTGCTGGGCAAACAGGTCCTTTGGTGGCGGATTCTCTCCAGGGTGCTTCTGTTGCCTGTGATCGCGGGGATTTCTTACGAATTGGTTAAACTATCAGGTAAATATGCCAGTGTTCCCTGGTGCCGCTGCTTGATCGCCCCGGGGCTTTGGCTGCAAAAATTAACGACCAGCCAGCCGGATGACGGGCAGGTGGAAGTGGCGATAACCGCCTTCGGGGCGGTGCTTAAGGCGGGTGATTAGAAGTGCTGGATAAATTGTCGGCCCTTGAGGAAAAGTACGAGGAACTGAGTAAATTGATTGCCGACCCGGAGGTGATTGCCGACCTGGGGCGCTGGCAGCAATACGTCAAAACACATGCGGATCTCGCCGACGTGGTCGGCGCGTATAAAGAATATAAGAAAACAGTTAAAGAAATTCAGGAGACGCGGGCAATCCTGAACGAAGAGTCGGACGGGGATATACTTGATATGGCCCAGGCCGAACTTGAGCAACTGCTTAAAGTTAAGTCGGACCTGGAATTGAGACTCAAGGTGCTGCTGCTGCCCAAAGACCCGAATGATGAGAAGAATGTGATCATGGAAATACGCGCCGGAACCGGCGGTGAAGAAGCGGCGCTGTTCGCGGCCGACCTGTTCCGCATGTACGCGCGCTTTGCGGAAACTCAGGGCTGGAAAACCGAAATATTGAGCGCCAATTACACGGACATCGGCGGTTTTAAAGAAGTAGTCTTTAATATTGAGGGACGCGGAGCTTACAGCAGGTTGAAATTCGAGAGCGGCACGCACCGGGTGCAGCGGATTCCCACCACTGAATCCGGCGGGCGTATTCATACGTCGGCGGCCACCGTGGCAGTGTTGCCTGAAGCCGAGGAAGTTGACGTGGAGATTGACCCGAACGACCTGCGCATTGATGTGTTCTGCGCTTCCGGACATGGCGGCCAGTCGGTGAACACAACCCAGTCCGCTGTCCGGATAACCCATATCCCGACCGGAATAGTTGTTTCCATGCAGGATGAAAAGTCACAGCATAAAAATAAAGACAGGGCGATGAAGGTGCTGATGGCGCGCCTGCTTGACCGGGCCCAAACCGAGCACCAGCAAAAGCTGGCCAGCACCCGCAAGTTAATGGTCGGGACGGGTGACCGCAGTGAGCGGATCCGAACTTATAATTTCCCCCAGAACCGGGTGACCGACCACCGGATCGGTCTTACCCTGCACCGCCTGGACGGAATTTTGGAAGGCGACCTGGGCGAGATTATCGAGACCCTGGTAACTACTGACCAGGCTGAACAACTCAAGCAAGTGGAATAATCATGTCAACTGTCAGAGAAGCCTTGCGCAAGGCCGGGCAAATACTGAAAGATAGCGGTGCCGTCACTCCCGCCCTGGACGCCGGGGTGCTTCTCGGCCACGTGACCGGCCGCAGCCATGCCGGACTATACCGGGACTGGGAGAGCGAGCTCACGCCGGAAGCGGAAGCCCGGTTTTTCATGCTGATCGCCAGGCGGGAAGCGGGCGAGCCGGTAGCCTACCTGACCGGGTGCAAGGAATTTATGGGGTTGGATTTTACTGTCAACAACACTGTTCTGATTCCCCGGCCGGAAACTGAACTGCTGGTTGAAACGGCTATTCATCTGGCGGGGAACGATGATATTATCGTTGACGTAGGCACCGGCTGTGGAGCTATCGCGGTTAGTTTGGCTGTGTTCTTGCCGCATGTCGTGATTTACGCAACCGACCTGTCACCTGACGCTATTGAGACAGCCCGTCATAACGCTGTTTTACATGGTGTAGGGCAGCGCGTATCTTTTCTGCAGGGCGATCTGCTTGTGCCGTTAGCCGGACTGGAGTTAGCCGGACGGGTGGACTTAGTTACGGCCAATCTGCCTTATATTGCCACGAGCGAACTCGGCGCGCTGTCACGGGAGGTGCAACTGGAGCCGGTAGCCGCCCTGGACGGCGGCGCGGACGGTCTGGACTTGTACCGGCGGTTAATTCCCGCCGCGGCAGAATTGCTCAAGCCGGGCGGCAGACTGATGATGGAAATCGGGAGCAGCCAGCGCGAAGCTATAGCCGCCCTCTTGAGTCCTTCATTATGGGAAACTGTGTTCCTGCAAGACCTGGCTGGACTGGACAGACTGGCGGTTGCCCGCCTTTCGACAGTAGTCAGTAGTCAGTAGACAGTAGTCAGAATAAGAGAACTTCAGTAGACAAGGGGATGTTCTTTTTTGCTTCCCTGGAGAGACCTTTGGGTATATAAAAGCGGCGATTTTGAGGCTTAGTTCAAAGAGCGAGTGAGCCCGAGGAATAGTGAGGGAATTGTTTGAGGCGCGGAGCGCCGAGTTAGACCGAACCCGAGCGTGAAAGAACTCGAACAATTATAGAGGCCGAACATGAGCCGCGCTGTATGCTCAAAGGTCATTATAGAGTGGCGATTGAGGTTTATATGCAAAATAAGAAGATTAGCACAAAATACATAACTGTAGATCCGTCTCATCCGGAACCCGGCCCCCTGGAGGAAGGCGGATCTGTATTGCGCCGGGGCGGTTTGGTTGCCTTCCCGACGGAGACCGTGTACGGCCTCGGGGCGAACGCTCTGGACGGGCGGGCTGTGGCTGGGATATTTGAAGCAAAAGGACGCCCCCAGGATAATCCTCTGATTGTCCATGTTGCCGGGCGGGAGGCGGTAAGCGGACTTGTAAAAAAAATAACCGGCGCGGCGGAAGCGTTAATGGATGCTTTTTGGCCTGGCCCCCTGACGATAATTTTATCGGTTGGTGAAGTGGTGCCGGCTCAAGTTACCGCCGGCCTGGACACTGTTGCCGTGCGCATGCCGGATCATCCGGTGGCGCTGGGCTTGATCCGCGCGGCCGGTGTACCTGTCGCAGCGCCTAGTGCCAATACTTCCGGGCGGCCCAGCCCGACGACCGCCAGGCATGTTTTAAACGATCTGGGCGGTCGGATTGATTTGATCATTGACGGCGGTCCGGCAGGAGTGGGAGTGGAGTCAACTGTCGTTGACCTGACCGCCCCGGCGCCGCTGGTGCTGAGGCCGGGCGGAGTCACACTGGAAGATTTAAGCGAAGTCCTGGAATCTGTCGCGGTGGATCCCGCGGCGCGTTCAGGGTCTAAAGGTAGATGCCGGCCGCGTTCTCCCGGCATGAAGTACACTCACTACGCGCCGCGCGCGCCGCTTTTTTTGATCGAAGGTGAAGTGAAAGCAGTAGCGGCGAAAATTATGGATCTGGCGCGGGAATACCGGGCACAAGGCCGTCGGGTCGGAGTCCTTTCGTATAATGATAAGGGGGATTTTTCTGCCGCTGGGGAGGTTGTTCTAGCCGGGCGCCGGGATAAACCTGAAACAGTAGCTGCGGCTTTATACGCAGCCTTGCGCCGCTTTGATGAGATGGAGGTCGACGTTATCCTGGCGGAAGGACTGACGGAGCAAGGTATCGGCTTAGCGGTGATGAACCGGCTGCGCAAGGCCGCGGGGGGAAAGATAATTCGCGTGTAGAACAGTAGTCAGTAGTCAGTATCCAGTAGTCAGAATAAAAGAATGAAAGAGTGGTTTATCAGATTTTAAAGACCTCCACTGCTTAAAAGGAACGGGAACACACCTCTCTTTAAAGACTGACTTTGGGGTCGGAGGAATGTCCCCAAGTCCCCAACGAATGGAAGGAATGTCCCCAACGATTTAGAATTTGGTGGTGGTGAAATCTTCTACCAAAACCCCGAAGTTTAGCGAAAGCTAAACGACTTCACTGTCTCTAAATATTTTGACTACGGACTACGGACTACTGAATTCTGACTACTATAATTTATGAAGTTTGTGAGGTGGTTCTATGGAACTGCTTTTTGTCTGTACCGGTAACACCTGCCGCAGCAGTATGGCGGAGGCGCTGGCGCGCAGGATTTTAGCGGAAAGGTTGGGAGACTCCGAAATAATTACGGTTTCGTCAGCCGGCCTGGCAGCCTGGCAAAATGCGCCCGCGTCCGCGGAAGCGGTGGAAGCGCTGGCCGGGAAAGGGATTGACCTTAAAGAGCACCGCGCCACCCGCCTAACATCTGAAATCGCCGAGCGGGCCGGACTCATCCTGACCATGACCCGGGCCCAGTGTGATTATGTCCTGAGTGTCTTCCCGGAAACATCCGGTAAAGTGTTCACTCTTGCCGAATTCGCCGGTGCTGACGGAGATGTGCCCGATCCGGTTGGTCAGTCTGTTACAGTCTACCGCCGGTGCGCGGAAAGGTTGGAGTCTCTGGTCTTCCGTGCTCTGGAGCGGCTTGCGGCAAAGGCAGAGGGATTTTTTGACCAAAATTAGAGGAATTCTTTCGATTTCTGTCGAATCTCCATAAGGTGAAATTTATTCTTGCTTAGGAAATCTTGTTGTCGGCAAGTGACCGTTGGGCATAGAATAGCAGCGAAACAATTATATGGCCGAACATGAAAGTCAAAAGTCTTGAAAAGAGGTCATTGAAATGAAAGTTGCCATAGCCAGTGATCACGGGGGATTTAAACTTAAGGAAGAAGTTGCTTCCTTTCTTCGTGATACTGGTATTGAATTCAAGGATTTCGGCACTTTTTCCGAGGAAGCGGTTGATTATCCCGACCTGGCCTTGGTAGTGGCGGAAGCGGTGCGCGACGGTGATTTCGACCGTGGTGTGCTCTGCTGCGGAACGGGTATCGGGGTGGCCATATCCGCCAATAAAGTGCCGGGCGTCAGAGCTGCATTGTGCCATGACACTTTTTCCGCCAGGGCGTCCAGGGAACATAATTGCGCTAATATACTGACCATGGGACAGCGGGTCATCGGTCCCGGTCTGGCGCGCGATATTGTGTCGACTTGGCTGCAATCGGAATTCCAAGGAGGACGGCACGCCCGCCGGATAAGTAAAATAGAAGCCATAGAGCAAAAATATAATCGATGTAGCCGGTAGTACACGGCAGTGGGGAGGATTGTTTTATATGAGTTTGTTGCGCCCTTTATCTGAAGTCGATCCGGAAATCTTCCGCGCTATTGAGCAAGAAACACAGCGGCAGCGCCTGACCCTCGAACTGATCGCTTCGGAAAACGCGGCCAGCCGGGCGGTAATGGAGGCTCAGGGCTCGGTTCTGACCAACAAGTATGCCGAAGGTTATCCCGGAAAGCGTTATTACGGCGGTTGCGAGTTTGTGGATATAGCCGAAAGCTTGGCCATTTCACGCGCCAAAAAGCTGTTCGGGGCCGAGTTCGCCAATGTGCAACCCCATTCCGGGGCGCAGGCAAACACAGCTGTTTACTTTGCCTTACTGAGTCCTGGGGACACCATTTTAGGCATGGATCTGGCCCACGGCGGCCACTTGACCCATGGCAGCCCCATCAATATATCCGGCAAGTATTTTAAGTTTGTCTTTTACGGCGTAGAGAAAGAAACCGGCCGGATTGATTATGAAAAAGTCCGGGCTATCGCCGGAGAGCATAAGCCGAAGTTGATTATCGCGGGCGCCAGTTCTTATCCCCGTGCCATCGACTTTGCCAGTTTCGGCAATATTGCCGCGGAAGTCGGAGCCTACATGATGGTTGACATGGCCCATATCGCCGGATTGGTGGCGGCCGGGTTGCATATGAGCCCTGTTCCGTATTCAGACGTGGTTACCACCACCACTCACAAGACCCTGCGCGGGCCCAGAGGCGGACTGATTCTGTGCCGTGAGAAGTACGGCGCCCAGATCAATAAGTCGGTTTTCCCTGGTATTCAAGGCGGGCCGCTGATGCATGTGATTTCCTCCAAAGCGGTGGCGTTTAAAGAAGCGATGGAACCAGATTTTATAGAATACCAGAAAAGAGTGGTCAAAAATGCCGGCGCGCTTGCCGCCGCTTTGCTTGAGCGGGGTTTTGAGGTTATTTCCGGCGGTACTGACAACCACCTGATCCTGGTTGACCTGCGCAGTAAGAATATTACCGGTAAAGAGGCGCAGGAACTGATGGACACCGTAGGCGTAACAGTGAATAAGAACCCTATCCCGTTTGACCCGTTGCCGCCGAATACCTCCAGCGGCATTCGGATCGGCACGCCGGCGGTTACCACACGTGGTTTAATAGAGGAAGATATGATCCAGATTGCTGAAATTATGAACTATGCTGTCGCCAACCGCGACGACGCCGCAAAATTGGCAAGCGCCCGGGCGAAGGTGAGCGAGATGTGCGATAAGTATCCCTTGTACTAATTAGTAGTCAGGAGTCAGAAGTCAGTAGTCAAAATAAAAGAATAAAAGAGTGAAAGATTAGTTTATTGTCTTATATATTCTGAATTCTGACTCCTGTTTAAAGGTGTTGATAGCTACTGCTCAGTAGTCAGGAGTTAAGTAGTCAGTAGTCAGAATGAAAAAGTAAAGTTTTTATTGTCTTGAGATATTCTGACTCCTGACTCCTGAGTTCTGACTCCTGTTTGAAGGTGTTGATACTTATGGAACGGCCGGGTTGGGACCAGTATTTCATGGAAATTACCAGAGTTGTGGCCAACCGGTCTACCTGTTTGCGGCGGCATGTCGGCGCCGTCCTCGTTAAAGACAAGCGTATCTTGGCCAGTGGTTATAACGGGGCTCCCGCCGGATTAAAGCATTGCCTGGAAATCGGCTGTTTGCGCGAACGGCTGGGCGTACCTTCAGGCGAGCGTCATGAGCTTTGCCGCGGCTTGCATGCGGAGCAAAATGCCGTGATTCAGGCTGCCGTGCATGGCATCGCCATCAGAGATTCAGTATGCTACGTTACCCACCAGCCCTGCCTGCTCTGCGCCAAAATTATGATTAACGCCGGTGTCGGGAAAGTGGTCTTTCAGGGTGATTACCCCGACCCCCTGGCTCAGGAAGTATTTGAGGAAGCAGGAGTGGAATTGATGAGATATGTTTAAAGAGACAGAATTCAGGAGACAGAATTCAGAATTCAGAATTCAGAATTCGGAATAAGGAAAAGGCTTTTGCTTTAAGAATTCTGAGTACCAACTCCTTGACTACCTGAATAACTATTTTATGTAAATACTTAGAGATCGGGATAAAAGAATATATTGTCTTGATATATTCTGACTCCTGACTACTGAATTCTAACTCCTGAAGAAAGGCAGTTGTAAACCTTTGCTGAAAGTGATCACAGTCTTCGGGACCAGGCCTGAAGCGATCAAAATGGCTCCGTTGGTAAAAGAGCTGGCAAAACACCGGGATGGGATAGATTGTAAAGTGGCAGTCACCGCCCAACACCGGGAGATGCTGGATCAGGTGCTTGAATTGTTTGAAATAGCGCCTGACTACGACCTGGATATTATGCGCCGGCAACAAAGCCTTTTTGACATTACCAGCCGGGCGCTGACCGGGCTGCAGGAGGTTTTTCAAAAAGAGAAACCCGATCTTGTTCTGGTCCATGGCGATACAACCACCACCTTTGTGGCCGCCTTGGCTGCTTACTATCTGCAAATACCGGTGGGGCATGTTGAGGCCGGTCTGCGGACCCGAGACAAGTTTTCGCCCTTTCCGGAGGAAATCAACCGCCACCTGACCGGCGTGCTGGCCGACCTGCATTTTGCCCCCACGGCTAACGCCAAGCAAAACCTGCTTAGTGAAGGTGTGTCTGGTGAAAGTATTTATGTGACAGGAAATACTGTGATCGATGCCCTGCTTGCCACCGTGCGGCCGGACTACGTTTTCGCCGATCAAGTATTGAGCCGGATTGATTACGGCAGCCGCAGAGTCCTGCTGGTGACGACCCACCGCAGGGAGAATCTGGGCGAACCGATGCGCGAGATATACCGCGCGCTACGGGAGGTCACGGAAAGCTACGATGATGTGGAAGTAATTTTTCCGGTGCATAAAAACCCTCTGGTCAGAAGCGTGGTGGAAGAAGAACTGGGCGGGCAAAACCGGATTCATTTGATTGAACCCCTGGATTACCAGCCTTTTGCCAACTTAATCAACTGCAGTTATCTTGTTTTGAGCGACTCCGGCGGCCTCCAGGAAGAAGCGCCCGCGTTAGGCAAGCCCGTTTTAGTGCTTCGCAACACAACCGAGCGGCCTGAGGCGGTGGATGCCGGTACTGTCCGGTTGGTGGGCACAGGCAGAGAGGCGGTGGCGTCCGAAACCAGGCGCTTGCTGGAGGAGCACGAATATTACGGAAAAATGGCCAACGCCGTCAACCCCTATGGCGACGGGCTCGCGTCCAAAAGAATTGTTCAGGCGATTAAGCACAAGTTTGGTATTTCTAAAGAACCCATGCAAGAGTTCTGTCCTTCTTAAATTTAAATGTTACTACAGAGTGGACAGTAAACAGGATAAGATATGTTCAATGTCATTAATATTCTGACTCCTGAATCCTGACTACTGACTCCTGTATATATTATTTCCAAATAAAATTTCTTTCTTCTTGGAGGAATAGCGTATTAAGTGTAGAAGCAATATATGTTGAGGGTGATTCAGGGGTGACGCCGGGTGGAAGGCAGCCAGCGCGCGTATTCACCTGTGCGTGATCCGCTGATTAAGTATGCAGAAGAAAAAAGACTATAATAAAGATATAGAGAAACGGGACCAACGGTGGGCGCTTCAGGCAATGGGTTTAACCACGGCTATCGGCACGGAGCTCGCTGTTACGGTTGTGTCCGGTTATTACTGCGGGCTGTACTTGGACCGCCATTTTGGCACCGGGCCCTGGCTCATGCTGGCTGGGGTTATTGCCGGTATAGCCATCGGGATTACTGGTATATATAAAACCTTGCAGAGGTTTTTTGCGGAGAGGAAGTAAATTTAATGCGGGACTGGGATTTTGCTGGCCAGTTAGCCAGGACATTGCGCATATCCGGCTTTCTTTTAGCATTCTATTGTCTCTTGCTGTTGCTGCAACCGGGAAATCCCGTTGTATGGGGTTTACTCGTAGGCACAGCTACGGGTATGTGGAATGCTTTTTTTCTGAGCAAAAGGCTGCATGCCGCTGTCAAGGCCGGATTGCCCCGCGCCGGTAGTCAGGTGATGGCCGGAGTTTTCTTGCGGCTTGTCATCATCATGGTGGTTCTTTATTTTGTCTCCAGAACAGGCTTTGCCAATATCTACGCCGCCGCGGCCGGTATATTTGTGGTTTCCTGCATCTTTACCTTCAGCGTCGCGGGCAACTTGCTTAAGGAAGCCAGTCTTGCTGGCTCTTTGAGATATAAATCAGTAACTACTCGGGGGCCAGGAGTCAGAAGCCAGGAGTCAGAATGAGAGAGGGTTTAGTCTCGAAGTATTCTGAATTACAACTACTGAATACTGACTACTGACTACTGACTAGTAATATAAATCAAAAAATTAAAGTAAAGGGGGTGAAAATGTAATATGTTAAGCCTAGAAGAAGTCGAAAGCAGGGTGGATGTTTGGGGTGAAGTTTTTCATCTCTGGGGGAAAGATGAGCATGGGCATGAAATTCTTTGGAATTTAACCATCGGCGGTACTCAACTGCAATTTATCCCGAAAGTGATGATAATGACCTGGCTGACGATGATCCTGGTGATGTTGTTTGCCGTTATCGCCACGCGGAACTTGGACATGAGGCGGCCGCGCGGAGCGCAAAATATCTTGGAGATGATGTTTGAAGGGATCAGGAACCTGGTCAACCAGAACATGGACATACAAAAAGGGGCAAGTATTATTGGTGTTGTGGTGACATTTTTTATCTTCATCCTGTTTTCCAACTTGCTTGGCCTTGTGCCGACGCTGAGTTCCCCGACAGCCAATCCGAACACCACTTTCGCGCTGTCTCTGACTACTTTCGCGCTTATGTATTATTTTGGGATAAAATATAAAGGCGCCGGCTACTTTAAACATTTCTTTCAACCGTATGTCTTTTTCCTTCCTATTAACTTAATAGAAGAATTTTCCAAACCGGTGACGCTGGCCTTCCGTCTTTTCGGGAATATTTATGGCGGCGAAGTCATGTTGGCGGTATTGCTGGGATTGTTTGGAGTATGGGTTCACTTTTTGGGGGGCTTCATCGCATCGGTGGTTTGGCTGGCCTTCAGTATCTTCGTGGGCTGCATCCAGGCGTTTATCTTCACCATGCTTTCTATCGTTTACATTTCCATAGCTACCTCGGAGCACTAGCCTGGTGTTAAAGTGCAATTAACCTATCTTTAAACTAGTTAAATATTCAATTAATGAAAGGGTGGAAAATTTAGATGGAAAACCAAATGTTACAAGCTGGAGCCGCTATTGGAACTGCTATCGCAATTGGCTTGGGCGCATGCGGCGCTGCTATTGGTGACGGTGTCATGACCGGTAAAGCGATTGAGGCGATCGCCCGCCAACCGGAAGCCAGGGGATCAACAATGACCCTGCTGTTTATTTCTCTTGGTCTGATCGAAGCTCTGCCGGTTATCGCGATTGTTATTGCCTTCATGCTGTGGGGCAAGGTTGGTGGCTGAGAAAAAGCATCAGTCGCCGGGAGCCGGATGCCGGCCATTGTTTGACGCCTGGCGGCAGGCGGCCGGATTTACGGTGATCGGCGGTTGGTTACACTAACCTCCGGCACCTGATGACCGAATTTTACGTTTGACGTCCGGTGTCAGACGTTTGAATGGAGGGGAAAAAGTTTTGGAACATTTTCCAAATGCAACCCTGCTGGCGCAGGTCTTTGACTTCGTTGTTCTGTTGATTTTACTTAGAGTATTTGCCTACAAGCCGATTACCAAACTACTGTCCGATCGCCAAAAGCTTATTGGTGACAGTATCGCGGCCGCAGAGCAGGAAAGGCAGCAGGCTGAGCAGTATAAAGCAGAGTTTGAGGCGGAATTGCGCCGCGCCCGCGAGCATGCCCAGGAGATTATCCAGAAAGCTACCAAAGCGGGTGAGGATCAGGCTGTTGAAATCATTGAAAACGCCAAGAATGAGGCAAAGAGGCTGAAAGATTCGGCCGTTGTCGAGATTCAGCGTGAAAAAGACAAGGCTGTCGCTGAGATGCGCGAACAGGCCGCGACTCTGGCCGTACTTGTGGCCGGCAAGATCCTGGAGCGCCAGATTGACGACAAGATCCAGCACGAGTTGGTCCAGGAGTTCGTTAAAGAGGCAGGGGAACTGCTATGCTAAAAGGGGCTGTAGCAGGGCGCTACTCGGCGGCGTTATATGATCTCGCCGCGGAATCAAATAACATTGATCAAATAGAAGATGAATTAAAAGCCGTAAACGCGATCTTTCAAGATAACACCGACCTGCAAAAAGTGCTGTACCACCCCCAGATTACGGCTGCCGCGAAGAAGGAACTGCTTGACCAGTTGTTTAAGGGGAATATATCAGATTTGACCCTTAACTTTATTAAATTGCTGGTGGACCGCCGGCGGGAGACGTTTTTTGGGGATATCGCTTCGGAGTTTATCGCCCAGGCCAACGCGTCACGTAATATGGTGGAGGCCCGGGTCACTTCTGTGGTAGATTTGCAGGATCAGGAAAAAGGTGAGTTTGACCAGTTGCTGGCCAAGCTGACCGGCAAAAAAGTGCAGGTTTCTTATGCTACAGATCCGTCTCTGATCGGGGGAGTGTTGGTCCGGATCGGGGACAAGGTAATTGACGGCACGATTAAGGCCAAGTTGGCTGCCCTCGGAGATCGTCTCAAGCAAATCAGCTAACTATAGATAGGGGTGAACCAGTGAATGAATTTGCGACCTGAAGAAATCAGTTCGATTATCCGGCAGCAAATAGATAAATACCAGACACAGATCGAAATGACCGACGTGGGTACCGTTATCCAGGTCGGTGACGGGATCGCCCGGGTATACGGCCTGATGGAATGTATGTCCATGGAACTGCTGGAATTCCCAGGCGGCGTGCTGGGGATGGCCCTCAACCTGGAAGAAGACAATATCGGCTGTGTTATTCTCGGCCCGTACAAGCATATTAAAGAGGGCGACACCGTCAAGCGCACCGGCCGGATCGTTTCGGTGCCGGTGGGCGACGCCCTGATTGGCCGGGTGGTTAGCCCGCTAGGCCAGCCGCTGGACGGCAAGGGTCCGATCAATAGCGACAAGTTTCTTCCCGTTGAAAAGATCGCCCCGGGCGTTATGTTCCGGAAGAAGGTGCACCAGCCGATGATGACCGGCTTAAAAGCCATCGACTCGATGACCCCGATTGGCCGCGGCCAGCGGGAGTTAATCCTCGGCGACCGTCAGACCGGCAAGACCGCGATAGCCATCGACGCGATCATCAACCAAAAGGGCGGCGACGTGATCTGCATCTATGTTGCCGTCGGCCAGAAGCAGTCTACCGTCGCCAACGTGATGCAGAAGCTGCAGGACACCGGCGCGATGGACTACACCATCATCGTTTCCGCCACTGCTTCCGACCCGGCCCCGCTGCTCTATATCGCTCCGTTCGCGGGCGCCGCCATGGGCGAGGAATTCATGTCCCAGGGCAAACACGTTTTAATCGTCTACGATGACCTGTCCAAACAGGCGTCCGCTTACCGCGAGCTCTCGCTGCTGCTGCGCCGGCCGCCTGGACGCGAGGCTTACCCGGGCGACGTTTTCAACCTGCACAGCCGGCTGCTGGAGCGGGCTTGCAAGCTTTCGGACGACCTCGGCGCCGGTTCCATGACCGCGCTGCCGATTATTGAAACTCAGGCGGGTGACGTTTCCGCCTATATTCCGACTAACGTCATTTCTATTACCGACGGCCAGATCTTCCTTGAGCCCGACCTGTTTTACGCCGGTATCCGCCCGGCGGTGAACGTGGGTATCTCGGTGTCCCGGGTCGGCGGCGCGGCCCAGGTGAAAGCGATGAAAAAAGTCGCCGGCGGCCTGCGCATCGACTTGGCCCAGTACCGCGAACTGGCCGCTTTCGCCCAGTTCGGCTCCGATCTGGACAAGGCTACGCAAGCCAGGCTGACCCGCGGCGAGCGCATGGTGGAGTTGCTCAAGCAAGACCAGTACGTGCCGATGCCGGTGGAAGAGCAAGTGGCGAGCATATACGCCGCATCCAACGGTTTCCTCGACGACCTGCCGGTCGAGCAGGTGCTGCCGTTTGAAGCGGAATACTTGAAGTATATGAGGGCCAATAAAGCCAACCTGCTTGAGGAAATCCGCACGACCGGCGATCTGGCGGATAAGTTGCAGGAAAACCTGAATGCAGCCATTGCAGAGTTTAAGGCCGAATTCAAAGCCGCTCACGGTCTGGCGTAATGCGTTTCAGACAATTACCGGCTAACAAGGTGGTGAAAACATAAATGGCAAGTTTGCGCGATCTCCGGCGCCGGATCAAGGCTACCGAGAACATGCAGAAGATTACTAAAGCGATGAAGGCTGTGTCGGCTGCCAAGATGAGGCGCGCGCAGGACGCGGTGCTGGCCGCCCGCCCGTATTCCAAAAGAATCAGGGGGGTGCTCGGCCGGGTGGCGCTGGCTTCCGGCGCGGTAAAGCACCCGCTGCTGGCCGTGCGTGAACCGAAGAAAGTCTGCTACGTCATTATTACCGCCGACCGGGGCCTGTGCGGCGGCTTTAACGGCAACGTGATACGGCGGGTAGCCCAAGAAGTGAAAGGCGCTGTTGCGGAAATCAGCATGATCACGGCCGGCCGGAAGGGATATGACTTTTTCCGCAAGCGCGGGTACAATATCGACGGGCATTTCATCGGTCTGGGTGATGAGATCAAGTACCAAACGGCCCAGGGAATCAGTTCGTTGGTTATAAGAAAATACACAGAGGCGGAATACGACGAGGTCTACCTCGTCTACAGCCAGTTTGTTAACGTAATGGTGCAGAAACCTGTTGTGATGAAGCTGCTGCCGGCTGAGCCGCCTGCTGAAGAAGGTAAGGAAGGCCAGGAAGGCCAGGTCCAGAAAGTTAACTACATTTTTGAGCCTGAGGCGGAAGCGGTGCTGGCCGAGTTGCTGCCGAAGTATCTTGAAAACGCTGTTTACCAGGGGCTGCTGGAATCCAAGGCCGGAGAGCAATGCGCTCGCATGAGTGCCATGGACAACGCCACGAAGAACGCTTCTGAGATGATCAGCAAGCTGACGCTGTCCATGAACAGGGCCCGCCAAGCCGCGATTACGAGTGAAATTTCCGAAATTGTGGGCGGCGCGGCCGCCCTTGAATAAGGGTGAAGGAGGTAACGTGTAGCAAATGAACGTTGGACATATAGTGCAAGTTATCGGCGTTGTGGTGGACATCCGTTTTCCACCCGGCCAAGTCCCTGATATTTATAACGCGATTAAAATAACAAGCGAAAAAGAAGATATGTTCGGCCGGAAAATCGACCTTACCCTGGAAGTAGCCCAACACCTGGGCAACAATACGGTCCGAACCGTGGCGATGTCGGCTACGGACGGCCTGGTCCGCGGTATGGAAGCGGTTGACACCGGCGCTCCGATCAGCGTGCCGGTGGGCAAGACAACCCTCGGCCGCATGGTTGACGTTTTGGGTGAACCCATTGACGGCCTTGGCGAGATTCCAAGCGAGATGAAATATCCCATCCACCGGCCGGCTCCCCCGCTGACGGAACAGTCAACCAGGGAGGAGCAATTGGAAACCGGCATTAAGGTGATTGACTTGCTGGTGCCCTTCCTCAAGGGCGGCAAGATCGGCTTGTTCGGCGGCGCCGGCGTGGGCAAGACCGTCGTCGTGATGGAGCTGATTAATAACATTGCCAAGCAGCACGGCGGCATTTCAGTATTCGCCGGTGTGGGTGAGCGTACCCGTGAAGGCAAAGACCTCTACGACGAAATGACTGAGGCGGGCGTATTGGACAAGACCACCATGGTGTTCGGCCAGATGAACGAGCCGCCGGGAGCCCGCTTGCGGGTGGTGCTGACCGGACTGTGCCTGGCTGAATACTTCCGTGACGAGGAAGGCGCCGACACCCTGCTGTTCGTTGATAACATCTTCCGTTTCACCCAGGCCGGCTCCGAGGTTTCCGCGCTGCTCGGCCGGATGCCTTCCGCCGTGGGTTACCAGCCGACGCTGGCCACGGAAATGGGCCAGATGCAGGAACGGATTACATCCACTTCGAAGGGTTCAGTTACATCCGTGCAGGCTGTTTACGTGCCTGCCGACGACCTGACCGACCCGGCTCCGGCCACGACGTTCGCCCACCTGGACGGCACCGTCGTGCTTTCCCGCCAGATTGCCGAGCTTGGCATTTACCCGGCGGTGGACCCCCTCGACTCGACATCACGTATCCTTAGCCCGAACGTTATCGGGGCTGAGCACTACAGCGTGGCCCGGAATGTGCAAATGGTGCTGCAGCGTTACAAGGAACTGCAGGACATCATCGCCATTCTCGGTATGGAAGAGTTGAGCGATGAAGACAAAACCATCGTGGCGCGCGCCCGGAAAATGCAGAGATTCCTGTCGCAGCCATTCAACGTGGCGGAGGCCTTCACAGGCATGGACGGCAAGATTGTTCCGGTTAAGGAAACCATCCGCGGGTTCAAAGAAATTCTCGACGGCAAGCACGACGACCTGCCGGAAGACGCCTTCTACATGGTGGGCGGCATCGAAGAAGCCGTGGAGAAAGCTAAGAAGCTGGCCGGCTAGACCTGCAGCCGGTAAAAAGCTGCCGGTCGGCAGGCCGCATATGGAAAGGCAGTGGATTTTAAATGTCGGATAAGACCCAGCGACTGGATATAGTGACACCTCAAAAGAAGATTTTTAGTGAAGATGTCAGGTTTTTCGTGGCGCCGGGCAGCGAGGGTGAACTCGGTCTCCTGCCGGATCACGCCGCTATAATTACCGCCCTGAAAATTGGCCTTTTGCGCATCGAGCAGGAAGGCAAAAAGTTTAATATCGCTGTGAGCGGCGGTTTCCTTGAGGTCAGAAACAGCAAGGCGACCGTGTTAGCTACTGCGGCCGAGCGGGCGGAAGATATTGACGTGGATCGCGCTGAGGCGGCCAAGCAGCGCGCCGAGCAGCGGCTTGCTGCCAAGGCGCCCGACTTGGACGTGCTCAGAGCTGAGTTGGCGCTGAAACGTGCCCTCAACCGCTTAAAGGCGGTAGGCCGTTAAAGTGAAAGCGATTAAAAGCGTATCGCGGGGGCTGACAAAAGTCAGCCCTTTTTTGTTCGCCCGGCATGTCTGCCGAGCCAATGGGTTGAAAGAAACCCTGTCACCTAACCAGCGGGAAGACAACCTGTAGACAAGGGCGTCACTGGCAACGGTGGGGTCTGAAGGAAGTCGAAGGG